>NZ_JBHMAU010000130.1:0-52132 GCF_042429315.1 Brevibacterium otitidis
AGCAACAACATCAGCACCAGACAACCGCTCACAACGCTCATGAATTTCACTCATCTACAAATCCTTTCAGACAGGCCCCCATACACAACCCATTAGACACCCCCGCAGCGATCGCTCCGAAGGGCAAACCGTTGGATCCGGTGGCAGCCTTCGCTGGCACTTTAGCTACGCAGATGGTGATCGCACCGGCGCGGGATTCGGAGTTCAAGGGCATGACTGAGCGCAATAACCAGTACCTTGAGACCTCGTTCCTGCCGGGCCGGAAGTTTCAGTCCCCGGAAGATTTCAACTCTCAGATGAGCGAGTGGATCACTTCGAAGGCGAATACTCGCACGATCCGGTCCTTAGGCGCGGCACCGGTTGAGAAGCTTCCTGCGGATCTGGCTGCGATGACCCGGCTGCCACCACAGGCACCGGTGACCGGGTTACGGGCGCGGGTGCGACTGCCACGGGATTACTATGTCCGCTTGGACGGCAACGACTATTCCGTTGACCCGCGCTGTATCGGGAGCCTTGTTGATGTCGCTGCCACACCCACACGCGTGCAGGTCCGGTGCGAAGGGGGCCTGGTGGCCGATCACCTCCGCTGCTGGGACCGTCACCAGGTGATCACCGATAGCGAGCATGTTGAGATAGCCCAGCAGCTACGCGCCCAGTACTCGGCCAGGCCCCTGCGGCCAGCAGTCGAACCGCGCGGCGTCGAGGTCCCGACACGATCTCTCAGCGTCTATGACAGTGTCTTCGGGCTCACGACCGGTTCGCGCGCTGATAAGGGGGCCGTCGCATGAGCCAGACACGAATCGAATCGACCCTGGGACATCTGGTCAAAGCGCTAAAGACCCCGACGATCGGGAGGTTGGATCGCCCCGAGATCGCTGACGAGCGGGTACTTCATTTTGACGGGATCTGGGCCTGGCCGAAGTAGGCAGCAGCCCGACGCATCACCTCCAGCTCCTGTTCCAGTGCCCGGTTACGCCGACGCAGCTGGCGGAGTTCTTCGCACTCATCAGTGGTGGCGCTAGGCTTGCGATCAGCGGACTTGCCGGCATCGAGGTCAGCTTGGCGCAGCCACTTATGCAGGGTGCCTTCGTGGATGCCGAAATCAGCGGCGATCTGACCGATCGTGGTGTTCTCATCCCGGTTCTGCGCGAGCCGGATGACATCGTCACGGAACTCTCTGGGGTAGGGCTTGGGCATGATGACAATCCTTCCAGGCCAACCATCGGCTAGCCAGATCAATTGTCACCTATCCCTGCATCAGCCCCAGGCTTCAGATGTCTCACGAGATCGTTCCACACCATGTCTCACGACATCGTTCACTCGTGTCTCACGACATCGTTCACACCTTCAAGCCAGGCAGCGGTCATGCTTGGCTATGACTTACTCACGCAACCGCGCTGTCGTCTTAGCCATCGTCAACGGCAGAATGAGCGTCAAAGACGCAGCAGACCGCTTCGAGAAATCTGAAGCGCCCTGGGTTTTGTTCCGTGGTTAGACGGTCGCCGGCGCGGTCGTCGTGGTGTGAGTGTAGGACGCTTCGACTTCTGCGGGGTGCGGTAGCCGAGAGCTTCGTGGAGGCGGTCGTTGTTCCCCCAGTGGACCCAGCCCATGGTGGCGATCTCGACGGCCTCGGTGGACTCCCAGATCCGCTGGGAGTGGATCAGCTCGGCCTTGAACAGGCCGTTGTTCTCCTGTTCGAGCGACTCGCCAGTGCCAGTGGCAGGCTGGGTGGGGCCGTAGCGGTTGCACCAGATCCGCAGGGTCTCCTGGCCGACGCCGAGTTGCGGTGCGATGGCCCGGATCGACTCTGCGCGCGGGCCTCCCTCACGCGCCTGGCGCTCGTAGACCATCCGCACGGCACGGTCACGCAGCTCGGGACTGAACTTCTTGGGCATACTCCGATCCTCCTTGCTGAGACTCGGAACGAAACCCAGGACGCTTCACCATGACGCGATCCATCAACCCCGAAACAAAAAGAAGTCTCGGGACATCGAATGAACGATGTCCCGAGACTTCACACGAGTGGAGGTAAGGGGACTCGAACCCCTAACCCTCTGCTTGCAAAGCAGATGCGCTACCAATTGCGCCATACCCCCGAATGTGGATCTATTCTACACCTCATCGGTGTAGGACGACCACTGTTCGTGCTGCCGGTGGCGATTGCCCCGGAGCACCACCAGCGCTCCTGCCAGGGCAGACACGACGCCGGTGAGCGTCAACCATTTCTTCACGTCATCTCCCGATGTCCGTTTCGAATGATTGCGTGGGCCTAAGAGGACTTGAACCTCTGACCTCTTCGTTATCAGCGAAGCGCTCTAACCGCCTGAGCTATAGGCCCGTGTGGGTTGACCCGAGGAACCAATATACACACTGGCCCCATGGTCTGCAAAATCAGGTCCACTCCCCCTGCTGCGGCCGCCGCACGCCCACATGGAGACGGGCCGGCCAGACGCCTCATGCGCCTCGCCGGCCCGAATCCGCGGGACCGTCTGTGCAGCTGCGCAAAAGCACCCGCGCAGCTGCCGATCAGTCGTCGGTGAGCTTGAGGTGGAAGCCGCCCACCAGCGTCGAACCGATGTTGTACAGGAACGCGAACAGCGTCGACAGCGCTGTCATGAGCACCATGTTCACCAGCGCCAGGACCACGGCGAAGGACAGCACGCGGCCGAGGCTGAACAGGCCGAGGACGCGGTCGGCGCCCTCGGTGCCGGCGAGCTCGGTCAGGGTCGACTGGATGCCGTTGAGCGTTCCGGTCGCCTGCAGCACGAGCCACAGCACGAGGAAGGCGATGACGGTGGCGATGCCGATCGCCAGCGAGAGCAGGAAGGTCATCTTCATGACCGACCACGGGTCGACCGTCGCGACGGTCAGCCGCACGGTGCGCGGCCCCTTCTTCTTGGTCTTGCCGCTCATCCGCACCGGTCCGGCCGAAGCTCGCACCGAACCTTCAGAGCTGGCGTCCTGCTCCTCGCGGATGCCGGCGATGCGCGCCGTGCCCGAGGGCCCGGAGCGGGAGCGGCTGGTGCCAGACGGACCGGACCCGCCGGTGCCGGTGGGACCCGAGCCGGCGGCGGTGCTGGGACCGCTGCCCGCCTCGGAACCGGAGCTGGCCTTGAGCCGGGTGGTGCCGGCCTTGACGCTGCGGGGCTTGCTGTTGCCGGAGCCGGTGGCGGGAGTGGCGGAGGTGGAAGCCGGTCCCGAGGCGCCGGTGTCGGATTTCGGGCTGCTGCCGCTGGCAGACAGGCGGGTCGATCCGGACGATGCCCGGATCACCTTTGCGGGTTTCTGTTCGCTGTCGCTCATTCTTGTCCTTCATCCTCGCGTGCGACCTCAGCGGCTTCGGCTGCCGCCTCGGCCTCGGCGTCGACCGGAGTCTCAGCTTCATCCTCGACGACCTTCTCCGGGCCGCGGGTGACGGCGATGATGCGGTCGTTCTTTCCCGGTTTCGCAAATACTACTCCCATAGTATTGCGTCCCTTGGCCGGAACTTCGTCAATCGAGGACCGCACCACCTTACCGCGCTCCATGACGACAAGCACCTCTTCGCCTTCGGAGACGATGAGCCCGCCGACCAGATCGCCGCGCTGCTCGGTGATCTTGGCGACCTTGATGCCGTAGCCGCCGCGGCCCTGCAGCCGGTACTCCTCGATGGGAGTGCGCTTGGCGAAGCCGGCCTCGGTGACGACGAAGACATAGGTGTCCGGGGTTATCACGTCCATCGTCAGCAGCTGGTCGTCGTCCTTGAACTTCATGCCGGACACGCCCGAGGTGGCCCGCCCGATCGGCCGGATCGTATCGTCATCAGCCTTGAACCGGATCGACATGCCCTTGCGGGAGATGAGCAGCAGATGGTCCTCGGCCGAGACGAGCCGCGCGGAGACCAGCTCATCAGGCACATCGGGGCTGATCTCACGCAGGTTGATGGCGATGACGCCGCCGGTGCGGTTCGAATCGTACTCCGCCAGCCGGGTCTTCTTCACCAGGCCGCTCTTGGTGGCCAGAGCGAGGTGGTCCGCTTCGTCGTAGTCGCGGATCGAGAGCACCTGGGCGATCGTCTCATCCGGCTGCAGCGCAAGCAGGTTCGCCACGTGCTGGCCCTTGGCATCACGTGAGCCCTCCGGCAGCTCATAGGCCTTCGCCCGGTAGACCCGGCCGGTGTTCGTGAAGAACAGCAGCCAGTTGTGGGTGGAGGTGACGAAGAAGTGGTCGACGACGTCGTCGCCGCGCAGCTTCGCGCCCGTGATCCCCTTCCCGCCGCGGTGCTGCGCACGGTAGAGCGCAGACTGGGTGCGCTTGGCGTAGCCGCCGCGGGTGATGGTGACGACGACCTCCTCCTCGGGGATGAGGTCCTCCATCGACACATCGCCGTCGAATCCGGCCAGCACCTTCGTGCGGCGGTCATCGCCGTAGCGGTCGACGATGTCCTGCAGCTCCTCGGAGACGATCTCCCGCTGGCGGGCGGGGGTGTCGAGGATGTGGTGGTATTCCTTGATGAGCTCTTCGATCCGCTTGGCCTCTTCTTCGATCTTGAGGCGCTCGAGCGCGGCGAGGCGGCGCAGCTGCAGGTCGAGGATCGCATTGGCCTGGATCTCGTCGACGTCGAGCAGCTCCATGAGCCCGGTGCGCGCCTCATCGGAGGACGGCGAGCGGCGGATGAGCGCGATGACCTCGTCGAGGGCGTTGAGGGCCTTGAGGTAGCCGCGCAGGATGTGGGCCCGCTCCTCTGCCTTCTTGAGCCGGAACCGGGTGCGGCGGACGATGACGTCGATCTGGTGCTTGACCCACAGGCGCAGGAATGCGTCGATCGACAGCGTGCGCGGCACATTGTCGACGAGCGCGAGCATGTTCGCCGAGAAGTTCTCCTGCAGCGAGGTGTGCTTGTACAGGTTGTTGAGCACGACCTTGGCGACCGCATCGCGCTTGAGCACGATGACAAGCCGCTGACCCACTCGGCCGGAGGACTCATCGCGCAGATCGGCGATGCCGGCGACCTTGCCATCACGCACATAGGAGGCGATCTTCGTCGCCAGCGAGTCGGGGTTCACAAGATAGGGCAGCTCGGTGACGACGAGGCAGGTGCGGCCCTGGATCTCCTCGACCTCGACGACGGCGCGCTGCGTGATCGAGCCGCGCCCGGTGCGATAGGCGTCCTCGATGCCGCTGCGGCCCAGGATCGTCGCCCCATTGGGGAAATCCGGGCCCTGGATGATCCCCATGATCGCCTCGAGGGCTTCCTCATTGTCGGCATCGGGGTTGGCCAGCAGCCACTGCGCGGCCTTGGCGACCTCGCGCAGATTGTGCGGCGGGATGTTTGTCGCCATGCCGACGGCGATGCCGGCCGAGCCGTTGACGAGGAGGTTCGGGAACCGCGCCGGCAGGTACACCGGCTCAGTGTTGCGGCCGTCGTAGTTGTCCTGGAAGTCGACGGTGTCCTCTTCGATGTCGCGGACCATCTCCATGGCCAGCGGTGCCATCCGGCACTCGGTGTATCGCGGGGCGGCCGCGCCGTCATCGCCGGCGGAGCCGAAGTTGCCCTGCCCGGAGATGAGCGGATAGCGCATCGCCCACGGCTGCACGAGGCGCACGAGCGCATCGTAGATCGCGCTGTCGCCGTGCGGGTGGTAGTGGCCCATGACATCGCCGACGACGCGCGAGCACTTGTTGAAGGAGCGGTCCGGCCGGTAGCCGCCGTCGTACATCGCATAGAGCACACGGCGGTGCACCGGCTTGAGGCCGTCGCGCACATCCGGCAGCGCACGCCCGACGATGACGCTCATCGCATAGTCGAGGTAGGAGCGCTGCATCTCCAGATTGAGGTCGACCTTCTCGACGCGCGCAGCGACCGGGTTGCCGGTCTCCGAGGAGATCACGGGACCGTCCTCGGGCTGCTGCTCGTCTGGCTGGGTGTTCTCAGTGTCATCGGCCACGGGGCTGTTTACCTCTTGTAGTCGTCAGTGGTGTGCGGAAAGTCTCGGGGCAGCCAGTCAGCCGGCTTCCGTTCCCGAGGCGGGTCGCACCTCGGGCGCGGACGGCGCGCTGGCAGCCGGGATCAGATGTCGAGGAAGCGGACGTCCTTGGCGTTCTCCTGGATGAACTGGCGGCGGGAGTCGACGTCTTCGCCCATGAGGATCGCGAAGATCTCATCGGCCTTCATCGCGTCGTCGAGGGTCACCTGCTTGAGCAGGCGGTAGTCCGGGTTCATCGTCGTGTCCCACAGCTCGCTGTAGTTCATCTCGCCCAGACCCTTGTAGCGCTGGATCGCCTGGTCCTTGGGCAGCCGCTTGCCGGAGGCCTTGCCGTCGGTGAGCAGGGCATCGCGCTCGCGGTCGGAGTAGGCGTATTCGTGGTCGGCGTTCGACCACTTGATGCGGTATAGCGGCGGGGTCGCCAGGTACACGTAGCCGTGCTCGATGAGCGGGCGCATATAGCGGAAGATGAGCGTCAGCAGCAGCGTGGCGATGTGCTGGCCGTCGACATCGGCGTCGGCCATGAGCACGATCTTGTGGTAGCGCAGCTTGTCGAGGTCGAACTCCTCGCCGATGCCGGTGCCGAAGGCGGTGATGAGCGACTGCACCTCCTGGTTGCCCAGGGCCCGGTCGAGGCGGGCCTTCTCGACGTTGAGGATCTTGCCGCGGATCGGCAGGATCGCCTGGTGGATGGCATCGCGGCCCTGCAGCGCGGAGCCGCCGGCGGAGTCGCCCTCGACGATGAAGATCTCGGAGACGACCGGGTCCTTCGACTGGCAGTCGCGCAGCTTGCCGGGCATGCCCGAGGATTCGAGCAGGCCCTTGCGGCGGGTCGCCTCGCGGGCCTTGCGGGCGGCGAGGCGCGCCTGGGAGGCCTGGATCGCCTTGCGCACGACCTCCTTGGCCTGCGCGGGATTCGATTCCAGCCAGTGGCCGAGCTCATCGCGGACGATGCGCTGGACGAAGGTCTTGGCCTCGGAGTTGCCGAGCTTCGTCTTCGTCTGGCCCTCGAACTGCGGTTCGCCGAGCTTGACGGACACGACGGCGGTCAGGCCCTCGCGGACATCGTCGCCGGTGAGGTTGGCGTCCTTGTCGCGCAGCAGCTTCTGCTCGCGGGCATAGCTGTTGATGAGGCTCGTGAGCGCGGTCCGGAAGCCCTCTTCATGGGTGCCGCCCTCATGGGTGTTGATGGTGTTGGCGTAGGTGTGGACCGATTCGGCGTACGAGGTCGTCCACTGCATCGCCACTTCGAGGGCGATCTTCTGCACGGTGTCCTCGGCTTCGAAGGCGATGACATCGTCGTGGACGGTTTCGGTCTTCTTCGTCGAGGTCAGGTGCTGGACGTAGTCGAGCAGACCGTTCTCATACAGGTAGGTGACGCTGCGCGGATTGGCCTCAGCGGTCTCATCGGCGTCGAGCTGGACGTCCTCGTCGTCGATCTCCTCGGCGCGCTCATCGGTGAGCGAGATCTTCAGGCCCTTGTTGAGGAAGGCCATCTGCTGGAACCGCGAGCGCAGCACCTCGAAGGTGAATTCGGTGGTGTCGAAGATCTCCGGATCCGGCCAGAAGGTGATCGTCGTGCCGGTCTGTTCAGTGGTCTCGCCCTTGGCGACTTCGCCGGTGGGCACTCCGCGGCGGTAGTCCTGGCGCCACACATAGCCGTCGCGGTGGACCTCGGCGTCGAGGCGTGCCGAGAGCGCATTGACGACGGAGGAGCCCACACCGTGCAGACCGCCGGAGACGGCGTATCCGCCGCCGCCGAACTTGCCGCCGGCGTGGAGGATGGTGAGCACGACCTGGAGAGTCGGGATGCCCTCGGTGGGGTGCATGGCGACCGGGATGCCGCGGCCGTTGTCGGTCACCCGGACGGATCCGTCAGCGCGGATGACGACTTCGATGTGATCGCAGTAGCCGGCCAGGGCCTCATCAACAGAGTTGTCGACGATCTCGTACACAAGGTGATGCAGGCCGCGTTCGGAGGTGGAGCCGATGTACATGCCGGGGCGCTTGCGGACCGCTTCGAGTCCCTCGAGAACGGTGATATCACCGGCATCATAGTCCCGGTTCTCCTCTGTAGCCATGTGTCTCCTTGCTGCGTATGAATAACCTTGTCCAGTCTACCTGCTCGGGCGGACAGATCATGCGCTGTAAGGCCCGGAACCGGCCTTTTTCCATGATTTCAGGACCGCGGACATACTCCGCCCTGGCTGCCGGCCTCACAGCGGCTCCTATCGCAGCCTGCGCACGCGCGCCGCGGGCGAAGATCAGCCCGGCCACCACCTCGGGAGCGGTCAGGCAGCACCGACGATCTGCAGCCACACGCCCCAGGCGCTGAGCGCCGTGCAGCCGGCCATGACGAGGAACATGAGCGCCAGCCAGATGACGGCCGGGATCCGAGTGGCGCGGGCGAGGATCGCGGCATCGGACTGGCCACGGTCCCCGCGCGCGTGCGCGCGCAGCAGATTGGCGAACCCCTTCCATGCGCCGATGAGCAGGAACAGCCCGGCACCGAGCGCCGCAGCCGAGGTGACCTGCGCCGGCGCCCAGTTCACGAGCGCTGCGATGCTGGCTGCGGTGAGTGCGGTGACGGTGATCGCGAGGAAGCCGCGCATGAAGATGAGGGAGACGAACAGCATCACCGCCGCTGCCGCGAGCGCCGGTAGCGGATAGCCGTAGAGCGCGGCGAAGATGAGCAGGCTGCCGACGAGTGCCGGTGCAGGATAGCCCCAGAAGGTCATCCACGGAGCCGAGGCGCCGGTCCCGTAGGACAACGCGAGCCCGGAATGGTCGCCTGCGATGCGGATCGCCAGCGCGCGGCGGCCGAGCATGAGGCCGGCGAACCCATGGCCGAGCTCATGGACGATCGTGACGATGAGCCCGGTGACCCGCCACAGAGCCGACGGGATGATGAGGACACCGGCGATGGCCGCGCCGATGAGCAGGAACGTCACGGTGCCGTAGGCCGGTGGGGTCTGCTCGGTCAGCCGGTCGACGAGCGGGGCCGCACGGACATGCGCCGCGGCCGCCGAGGCGGTGGTGGGCTGGAGGGCGGACAGGAGCGTAAGCGGTGCCATATGGCAGGGAGTCTATCCGTAGGTGTCGCGAGGACCCCGACCTCTGACTGAGCGTCGGCCGTGCTTCCAGGAGCGCTGCGCCGGTCCGATGATCTCGATGTCGTCGATGATGCGCCGGCCGAGTTCGCGTTCGAAGCGGTCGAGCAGCTGCGTGCGCAGGATCCGCAGCTGGGTCGCCCAGGTCGTCGAGGAGGCGCGGATGACGAGGACCGGCGGATCGAACTTCTCCGGGGCGCAGTGCTCGGCGACGTTCCTGCCGACGAGATCGGGCCAGCGGCCGAGCACCGCGCCGACGTCGAGGTTGTTGCGCCAGCCCTGCGTCTTGACGAGCGCATCGATGTTCGTGCCCAGCGGCTGCGGATCGCGCGGGTCCGACCGTGCGGCGGTGTAGGCGATTTCTGCGCGCCGCACGTCAGCGAGGCTGCGGCGGGGCCCGCGGTGCTGCGGCCGGAACTCGGAGTCGGCCATCCGCCGGATCCGGTCGAGAGCTTCGAGACTGGCGACGGGCACCGGGTGCTCAGGACTGCTCATCAGCTGCCGCCTCGGCGACGTATGCGGGCAGTTCGACGATCCGACCGCTGAGATTGTCCGGGATGTCGCCGGCCACTGCCGCGGTGATGAGCACCTGCTCGGCTCCGTCGATGCGCTCAGCAAGCCGACGGCGCCGCTCGGCATCGAGTTCGGCGAACACATCGTCGAGGACGAGCACCGGCTGATCCTCCGGCTGGTGATCGGGGCCGCTCAGCAGCTCCCAGCCGGCCAGCTGCAGCGCCAGCGCCAGCGACCAGGACTCCCCGTGGGAGGCATAGCCCTTCGCCGGGGTCGAGCCGATGAGCAGGTCGATGTCATCGCGCTGGGCGCCGACCAGGGTGAGCCCGCGTTCGATCTCGGCCCGGCGACGCTGCGCCAGCCCGGCGACCACCACCTCGGCGGCGGCACGCAGATCGTCGATTCCGCGGTAGTCGAGGCGCGAGACATACTCCAGTGCGACCTGCTGGCGGGCCTCCGCGGCGCCGGAGGCGATATGGGAGAAGGCGGCGCTCACCGGTGCGCGCAGCTCATCGAGCAGCTGCCGGCGGCCGAGCACGAGCTGCGCATTCGCCTCGGCGAAGGCCTCATCCCAGATGTCGAGGGTCGCCTCCAGGCTGGGGTCGGGCTGCCGGCGCAGGCTCTTGAGCAGGGCGTTGCGCTGGCGCAGGGCGCGCTGGTGATCGGCGATGACCCCGGCGTAGCGCGGCTGGCGGGCGATGAGCAGATCGTCGAGGTACTGGCGGCGCTCGGCCGGATCGCCTTTGACGAGGGCGAGGTTCTCCGGGGCGAAGACGACGGCGTGGACGAGGCCGAGCACATCGCGGGCGCGCACCGGCGAGCGGTTGATCCGGGCAAGGTTCGCACCCTTCGCCCGGATCGTCACTTCGAGGGTGACCTGCCGGTCTCCGCGGTGTGCGAGAGCGGAGATCGTCGCCTGTTCGGCACCGGAGCGCACGAGCGGCTGATCCCCGGAGACGCGGTGGGAGCGCAGGGAGGCGAGATAGCCGATGGATTCGACCAGGTTGGTCTTGCCCCAGCCGTTGGAGGCGACGAAGGTTGTGACCCCCGGCTGCAGATCGAGACTGAGATGCGGATAGGAGCGGAAGTCACGCAGCAGGAGCCGTGAAACCCACATCAGAACCGCATGACCGGCATGAGCAGGTAGCGGTAGGAGGTGTCGAGTTCGCTGTCTGCCTCATCCTGTCCGGAGATGACGACCGGCTTCTTCGGCTCGGTCATTGAGAAGCGGACGAAGGGCTTGTCGACAGCGGCGAGGCCCTCGGCGATGAAGTGCGGGTTGAAGCCGGTGGAGATGTCCGAGCCGCTGATCTCGACGGGCAGCGATTCGCTGGCCTGTGCGTCATCGCCGGCGCCGGCGCGCAGGGTGAGGGCGCCTTCGGCGAACTCGAACTTGATGGGGGTGTTGCGTTCGGCCACGAGGCTGACGCGGCGGACCGCTTCGCGCAGCGAGGCGGTGTCGCAGACGGCGGTGATGGCGACGTCCTTGGGGAACAGCGAGCGCACCTTGGGGTAGTCGCCTTTGACGAGCAGAGAGGTTGTGACCCTGCCGTTGGCGGAGAAGGTGAGCATCTCCTTGCCGCCGGATTCGGCCAGTGCGATCTCGACGTCTCCCCCCATCGCCTTGGCGGCATCGGAGAGGGTTCGCCCCCTGACGAGAGCCGTGGCCGAGAAGTCCGGGCGGCGCGGGTTCCAGGTGAATTCGCGCACTGCCAGGCGGTAGCGGTCGGTGGCGAGCAGCGTCACCGTCTCGCCTTCGATCTCGACGCGGACCGAGGTGAGGATCGGCAGGGTGTCGTCCTTCGAGGTGGCGATCGTCGCCTGGGACACCGCGTGCTGGAAGTCGGAGGCGGCGACGGTGCCGGAGGTCTCCGGGATCTCCGGCAGCGCCGGGTACTCCTCGACGGGCATCGTCATGAGTGCGAAGCGCGAGGAACCGCAGGTGAGCGAGACCTTGTTGTCCTGCTGCTCCAGGATCACCGGCTCGTTCGGCAGCGCCTTGGCGATCTCGGCGAGCAGGCGGCCGGAGACGAGCACGGTGCCGGGGGTTTCGACCTCGGCGGCGATCTCGGCCCGGGAGGAGACTTCGTAGTCGAAGACGGCCAGCTGCACAGCGCCGCTGGCATCGGCGCTCATGAGGAGGCCGGTGAGCACCGGGACGGCGGGACGCTGCGGGAGGCTCTTGGTCACCCAGGTGACGGCTTCTGCCAGGACATCGCGGTCGACTTTGAACTTCACGGGCTGCGCTGCGTCGGTGTTCACGATTCTCCTGCGGTGTCAGTAGTGCGGTCCGGGCGGTCCATCCGGGTGCGCTGAATGGGTTTCTGCCGTGCCCGCAGAGTGCAGGCACGACAGCGCACTGAAACTTTACACCGGGCTATCGGCGTGGGCAATTGCATGTGCCGCTGAATCGTGCTTGACCTGGAGCTTTGTGCTGTTCATCGCGGACCGCTCGCTGCGCGCAGCCCGTCATGCACAGCCCGCCGAGCAATGAGCGGTGCGCTTCTCAAGCTCGATCGATGAATAGGCAGTCGAGGCAGCAGCAGTTGTGGAATCTGTGTAATCACATCGATGTCATCGAGCAATCAAGCGGCAGAAGCCGGATTTAAGCCGGTGGATGAGCTGTTGACAGCTCCCACATGCTTGTCCACACCCTGGGAATGACATCAGTGTGCTTCCACATGCATCCACGGCCGAGCGCGCATAATACACCGGTTCGACCCCTCTGCACGTGGTCTTTTACACAGTTTTTTCCACAGCTGTGAAGGTGCGGTCTGTTGTCGTTTCAGAGCCGATGCTGCTGTTTGATGCGGTTCGTCAGTTCGGTGACCTGCGTATAGAGATTGCGCCGCTCGGCCATCTGCGTGCGGATCTTCTTGTTCGCATGCATGACCGTCGTATGGTCGCGGCCGCCGAACTCCTGGCCGATCTTCGGCAGCGAGAGATCGGTGAGCTCACGGCACAGGTACATCGCGATCTGCCGTGCTGTCGTCAGCGTGCGCGAACGGCTCGAACCGCACAGATCCTCCAGGGTGAGGCCGAAATAGGCCGCGGTCTGGCCCATGATGTCGGTGGCGGTGATCTCCGGGGTGTCCTCCTGGGTGATGTAGTCCTTGAGCACCGTCTCGGCCAGCGACAGGTCGATCTCCTGGTCGTTGAGGTTCGCGAAAGCCGTCAGCCGCACGAGCGCGCCTTCGAGTTCGCGGATGTTCGACGACACCCGGGAGGCGATGTACTCGAGCACATTGTCCGGCACCTGCAGGCCCTCGGCGATCGACTTGTTGCGCAGAATCGCAAACCGGGTCTCGAGATCCGGCGGCTGCACATCGGTCAGCAGCCCCCATTCGAAGCGCGAGCGCAGCCGCTCCTCGAATCCCTTGAGCATCTTCGGCGGCTGATCGGAGGTGATGACGACCTGCTTGTGCTCGTTGTGCAGCGCATTGAAGGTATGGAAGAACTCCTCGACCGTGGCGTCTTTGCCCTGCAGGAACTGGATGTCATCGATCATGAGGACGTCGACTTCGCGGTAGCGGCGCTGGAACTTCGGCCGCAGCGAACCCGAGGTCGACGAGCCGATGGTGTTGATGAAGTCGTTGACGAACTCCTCACTGGAGACGTACTTGACGCGGATATTGGGGTACAGCTGCGCGGCATAGTGGCCGATCGCATGCAGCAGGTGGGTCTTGCCCAGACCCGAGTCGCCGTAGATGAACAGCGGGTTGTAGGCCTTGGCCGGCGATTCGGCGACGGCGAAGGCTGCGGCGTGGGCGAAGCGGTTCGAGGAGCCGATGACGAAGGTGTCGAAGGTGTACTTCTCGTTCAGCTGGCTCACCCCGCCGGCCTGATCCTCCGGTGCCGGGGTGAGCACCTCTTCGATGGCCGCATCCTCGATCTCGGCTGTTGAGGGTCCGGCGGCGGCATCCGGTCCCGAGGAGGTGGACCCCGGTCCCGAGGTGGTGGGCGCCGCCGTGCCGGCGGATTCGGCTGCCGGTGTCTCCGGCACGCTCTCGCGGCTGGCGAGCGGCGGTTCGAGATCGGGTTCGACGGCGATGGCGAAGCTGACGTCGTGGCCGAGGACCGTGGAGAACTCATGGGCCAGGGGCTCGCGCAGATTGCGTTCGAGGGTCGCCCGGGTGTGGTCATCGCGGACGGAGAGCACGACGAGACTGTCGCCGACCATGCCCTTGGGAACCGCCAGCTGCAGGAACCCCTTCTGCTGTGCGGTGATCGCCGGATTGTTCAGCAGGTTGGCCAGCACCGTATGCCAGGTGCTCAGCAGATGTTCGCTGTCCGGGTTGTCGGCCATGATCACGTTCTCCTCGGATGTGGATAACAAGGGGATATCACTTCCACATAGTTTTCCACAGACGGTGGAAAAACACGACAGAGGTGCCGGAATCATCCACATCAGTGGAGAAACGTGTGGAAAATACATCGATGTGAGTTGTGGACGTGCATCTTCATAGGCGTATGTGGATTCAGGTTGACAGCGGTGTGACTCGGGTATGTCCTGCAGCCGACCGGTCGGCACCGAGTTTGACCGCGGCCGCGGAGCACTCATAGGATGGAGTGTCCTGTGTTGCGGGCCCACTTGAGTTGTGATTGAGCGAACTTCCCCGGACGGCCACTCGGCGCAGGAGCGTCACCACCAGCTGAGCTCGGAAGAGCGGTGGACAGCTGTGTGTGAACCGCCCGCATTCCTGCGGCGGCTGAAAGCAACAACAGATAGACGGAGACACTCGTGAGCAAGCACACGTTCCAGCCCAACAACCGCAAGCGCTCGAAGAAGCACGGCTTCCGCGCTCGTATGCGCACCCGCGCCGGCCGCGCCGTTTTGACCGCCCGCCGTCGCAAGGGACGCAAGGCTCTCTCGGCCTGACCGCCGACAGCAGCGACCACTCTGCCGCATCGCTCTGCGGTGCGGGGATCTGAGGACTGAGTGCTCCCGGCGGTGAATCGCATCCGGCTGCCCGATGAGTTTCGGTCGGTCTTCCGGCAGGGCACAAAAGCAGGATCCCGTCAGCTGGTCGTCCACTGCCTGCAAACCCCTGACGTCGCCCACGCCCCGCGCGTGGGTTTCGTCGTTTCCAAAGCCCTCGGAAATGCCGTCGTCCGCAATCGGGTCAAACGCAGGCTCCGGGACCTCATGCGCGCACGCCTCCCCCACCTCGGCGGCGGTCTGCACCTCGTCATCCGAGCGCTGCCAGCGGCAGCCGAGGCGGATTCGGCAACGCTGGGCCGGTCATTGGATTCGGCGCTGCGCAGGCTCGGGGTGCTGGAGAAGCCCGAGGTGCCAGGTGAGGACGCGGCGCGATGAAGCATCCAGCCGAGCAGACGCCCTCGTCGCTGCCTCCGGCTCCGGACGGCTTCTGGGCGCGGCTGCTCTACGGGCTGCGAATCGCTCCGCGGATGCCGTTCGTGTGGTTCATGCGGCTGTACCGGGTGGCCGTCTCCCCGCTCTACGGTCAGGTCTGCCGCTACTATCCGAGCTGCTCCAAGTACGCCCTCGACGCCTTCGAGGTCAAAGGTGCGGTGCTCGGGACGGTGATGACGGTCTGGCGGCTGCTGCGCTGCAACCCCTTCTCCCCCGGCGGCATCGACTATGTCCCCGGCTCGGTGCTGGAGCGGCAGTCGCAGCTTCTCAACAAGGGAACAGCGGCGGGCCGGCGCCGGCCGAACAGCGGATCGGGCGATTGAGGGTCGGCGCGGCAATAGTGGCACAATATACGAGATACGGAAGTAGCAGACTGTGCAGCGGCCACAGTCGAGGAGAGAATGAATGAACTGGATTGACAGTGTTCTATGGCCCATCAAGTGGGTCATAGCCTGGATTCTGACAATCTTCCACCAGATCTTCGAGATGCTCGGCATGCCTTCGGACAGTGGGTGGACGTGGGCGCTGTCGATCGCGGCGATGACGATGGTCGTCCGCGCGGTCCTCATCCCTCTCTTCGTCTATCAGATCAGGTCGCAGCGCAAGATGCAGCTGCTGCAGCCTGATGTGCAGCGCCTGCAGGCCAAGTACAAGGGCAAGAAGGATCAGTTCTCCCGCCAGGCCATGGCCGAAGAGCAGATGGCGCTGTTCAAGAAGCACGGTACGAATCCCTGGGCCTCCTGTCTGCCGCTGCTGGCTCAGCTGCCGATCTTCTTCTCCCTGTACCGCGTCATCTTCAATATGCCGGCCATCGCTCGCGGCGAGGTCGAGGCGATCGGCGGTCTGACCCAGACCCTGGCGAAGGAAGCTGAGCGCGCCACCATCTTCGGTGTGCAGCTGTCGGAGACCTTCCTCACCGGCGACATCAGCGTCAAGGTCCTCACGGCGATCCTCATCGTCATCATGGGCGCGACCCAGTTCATCACGCAGAAGCAGATGATGAGCAAGAACATGTCCGAAGCGGCGATGAACAATCCGTTCATGCAGCAGCAGAAGATGCTGCTCTACGTCATGCCGGTGGTCTTTGCCGTCGGCGGCGTGTACTTCCCGCTCGGTGTGCTCATCTACTGGCTCGTGTCGAACAGCTGGACGATGGTTCAGCAGTTCGTCGTCATCCGCAATATGCCTGCCCCGGGCTCGCGCGCCGAGAAGGAGCTCATGGAGCGCCGCGCCCGCAAGGGCAAGTCCCCGCTGCCGGGTTCGAAGCCCATCAGCGAAGACACCCAGAATCCTCAGCGTGCCGGCGGTCAGCGCAAGCAGCCCGTGGGCAAGGCACGCCAGAAGAAGAAAAGGAAGAGGTAGACCCGACGTATGTCTGACGACTCCACGGCCCCGACGGCCGAAGAACTCCGCAGCACCGACGCCGATCATTTCGCCTCCGGTAAGAACATTGCCGAAGACGCCGACGGTCAGGTCGACGAGGCGAAGCCGACGCGCGCCGAGCTCCTCGAAGAAGAGGGCGAGATCGCAGCGGACTACCTCGAAGAGCTGCTCGACATTGCCGACATCGACGGCGATATCGACATCGACGTCGCTGACAACCGCGCCGAAGTCGCCATCATCTGCGATGACGATGACAGCAACCTCTCGATGCTCGTAGGCAAGCAGGGCCGCACGCTTTCGGCGCTGCAGGAGCTCACGCGCCTGGCTGTGCAGACCGCGACCGGTCAGCGTTCCTGGCTCATGCTCGACATCGACGGCTACCGTGATCAGCGCAAGGAGGACGTCCGCGAGATCGCGCGCAAGGGCATCGCGAAGGTTAAGGACAACGGTGCGCCGTATGAGTGCCAGCCGATGAACTCCTTCGAGCGCAAAGTCGTCCACGACGAAGTCGCCAAGGCCGGGCTCTACTCCGAGTCCGCCGGCGAAGGCGATCGCCGTCGTGTCGTCATCCAGCTGCCCTGACTGACGTCTGATGAGCACAGACCACTCCCCCGCTGCCGAGTCGCCTGACCTGGCGCAGCTGGAACCTGAGCCGGCTGCCGCGCCCGCGGTGTTCGGCGACCGGATCGACCTCGCCCGTTCTTTCGCCCATCACCTGGCGACGACCGGCGTTGAATGGGGCCTGCTGGGTCCGCGGGAACTGCCGCGGCTGTGGACACGCCACATCCTCAACTGTGCCGTGATGGCAGAGCTGCTCGACGATGCTGATGTCGTTGGAGACATCGGCTCCGGTGCGGGCCTGCCTGGAATCGCGCTGGCCATTGCGCGTCCGAAGGTGCGCTTCGTCCTCGTCGAAGCGATGGAGCGCCGTGTCGAGTGGCTGCAGATGGTTGTCGCGGATCTGGGCTTGGACAATGTTCGGATCGTCCGCGCCCGTGTCGAAGAGCTCGTTGACGAGGAGATCTTCACCGTTGCGACAGCGCGGGCAGTGAAGTCGCTGCCTGTCCTCATCGAATGGTGCACACCGGTGCTCGGACCGGACGGCCGACTCCTGGCGATCAAGGGCCAGTCATATGCGGCCGAGATCCAGAAGGCTCAGAAGCACATCAAGCGCTTCCGCCTGACACAGCCGCGCGTGCACAGCCTTGGGCAGGACGTACTCGAGGTACCGACGACGGTCGTCGAGCTGCAGCGCCGGTGACATGCCGCAGCGGAGGCGCTCACGAGCCGCAACTGCCATGCGAAACCTGCAATAGGACAGCAGTTCTAATGCTGCTTCGCTCTGCCTACAAGTGCGCACAGCGTTTCACGTGAAACATCACCGCATGGAGCTGGCTACGGCGTGCGCACTCTGCGTCGAGACGGCTCCAACACATTCCGGGTTCTGGGATTGAGAGGAGCCCGCCTTCAGATGTCTCCTGTCCGTGTCGTTGGGTAGACTTGGAATCGGTTTGCGAGCCAGTCGGCTCTTGTTGATGAACGGAGTTTTGTATGCCCATCATGGATGAGTCGACTCCGTTGGGCGCTCAGATTGCGCGCGACAATCGTCGTGCGGAGCGTCTCGCGGCAACGACGTTTCCACCTCCAGAAGCCACGCGGATCTTCACTGTTGCAAATCAGAAGGGTGGCGTGGGCAAGACGACGACGGCGGTGAACATCGCTGCTGCCCTCGCGCATCACGGTCTGCGCGTGCTTGTCATCGATATCGATCCCCAGGGCAACTCCAGCACCGCGCTCAGCATTGAGCACTCGACAGACGTCAACAGCATCTACGACGTCCTCATTGAAGACATGCCGATCGCCGAGGCGGTCGCGCAGTGCCCGGACATCGAGTCGCTCACGTGCGTCCCCGCGACGATCGATCTGGCCGGCGCCGAGATCGAGTTGGTCTCGCTTGTCGCTCGCGAACAGCGCTTGGCGCGCGCCTTGAGCAGCTACCTCGCTGAGCGAGAGGACGCCGGCGAGCGGGTGGACTATGTCATCATCGACTGCCCGCCATCACTCGGTCTACTCACTGTCAACGCCTTCGTCGCAGCTAATGAAGTCCTTATTCCAATTCAGTGCGAATATTATGCGCTCGAAGGGCTGAGCCAGCTGCTCAAGAACATTCAGCTCATTCAGAAGCATCTGAACCCCAGGCTTTCGATCTCGACGATCCTCCTGACGATGTTCGATGGCAGGACGAACCTCAGTCGTCAGGTGGCTGAAGACGTCCGAGCGCACTTCCCGAGCCAGGTGCTCAACGTTACGATCCCGCGTTCGGTGCGCATTTCAGAGGCGCCGAGCTATGGGCAGACCGTCATCACATACGAACCAACATCCTCAGGGGCTCTCTCTTATCGAGAAGCAGCCGAGGAGATCGCACATCGAGGAGTTGCAGATCATGGCTGAACGCAGGCGCGGACTAGGCCGCGGACTTGGAGCATTGATCCCCGATTCAGTGACCGAGGACCGGCCGGTGGACGTCTTCTTCGGACAGCAATCGGAAACATATCCTGATGTTTCACGTGAAACGGACGAGCGTCAGTCCAAGGATCCAGCTGAGGGAATGCGGAAGGCTCGCGCTGCCAAGCGACCCGCAGCACGGCAGACGAAGCGATCCTCCTCTTCCGCCTCGACATCAAAGGGCAAGCCCGCTGATAAGGCATCGGAGGCCGCCGAGAAGCCAGCTCCAAAGAAGAAGACAACGACGCGCAAGACTGCTGCAAAGGCTGAGCCTGCCGACAGCGCCCCTAAGCAGCCGGCGGGCACTGAGAAGTCCGAGTCCGTTTCACGTGAAACGGAACTCAAGAGTGTTCCCGGGACGGCTTTCGGACTGATCCCCCTGGAGCAGATCTCGCCGAATCCTCGCCAGCCGCGACAGGTCTTCGACGAAGATGCTCTGGACGAACTCGTGCACTCCATTCGCGAGGTCGGAGTGCTTCAGCCAGTCGTCGTACGGCTGACGGACGAGAAGAAGCCTGCCTACGAGCTCATTATGGGTGAACGGCGGTTCCGGGCGTCACAGCTGGCAGGCGCCACAACCATACCTGCAATCATTCGAGTCGTAGAAGACAATGATCTCCTGCGCGATGCGCTGTTGGAGAACCTACACCGAGCAGACCTGAATCCGCTCGAAGAGGCTGCCGCATATGAACAGCTCCTAGAGGACTTCAAGTGCACGCAGGAAGAGCTGTCTGAACGGATTGGACGCTCACGTCCGCAGATCTCCAACACGCTCCGGCTTCTTCGCCTTCCGCCACTTGTTCAGCGTCGTGTGGCTGCGGGAGTCATCTCTCAGGGCCATGCCCGAGCGATTCTCGGTCTGGAGGATGCGGCTAACATGGAGGTCCTGGCCCAGCGGATTGTCGCCGAAGGGCTTTCGGTTCGGGCAACCGAGGAAACAGTTGTGCTGTTGAATCGCGGTGAGAAGCCCCGTGTTTCACGTGAAACAAAGGAACCCTCGCCCGCACTCGCACAGATTGCGGCGCGCGTGGGGGATAAGCTCGATACGCGTGTCAACATCGTCATGGGCAAGCGCAAAGGGCGCATCACCGTCGACTTTGCCAATCAGTCAGATCTGCAGCGGATTCTCACCGCGCTCGGCATTGATCCGGAGGGCGACTCACAGTAACCACGTACTGGCGCGGCGCTGATCCGCTGTGCGCTCCATGCATGAGAAGGGCCCGGCAACTGCCGGGTCCTTCGTGTTTCACGTGAAACGTCGGGTGTTGAACCGGGCGAAAGCAACGCGCGGTGGGAGGTGGACTCAACGTGAGGCTCTTGATTGGTGACTGAATCGCATATATGTGTGCCTCAAGCGGGCCGTCATCGCCGCGATGGTGGTTCAGTGGAGCGTGCCGTAAACGCGACGTCAGCGCATGCTGTGGTTAGACCGAGCGAGTCAGAGTGCGCTTCCCATAGAACCCCGGCGTAGGACCAGGGGCGAGTAAGATTCAAAAGCGGTGGATGCTGAGCGTTTCACGTGAAACGCTTGCCACCGGTGATCGCGCTGATGTTGAGTGCACCGGTCACCGGGTGCGCGTCATCGCTCATCGGCAGCCGTTGGAGAGCGGCTGTGATGCCGTCGGCGATGCGGTCGCGGGTATGCGGATTGTCGAGGCGGCGGAGATCGTCGTCATTTGAGACGTACCCGGCGACAACATGAACCTTTGGGCTGCGCACTGCAGCGAGACTGCGCCATGTGCGGGCATGCGTGCGGCAGTCGAGGAAGTCTGTGCGCGCGGTGATCTCTCTCTGGATGAGATAGGCGAGTTTCTTGCCGACGGGGGAGAAGACAGCGTCTTCGTCCGCACGACCGAAGTAGAAGCTCGCAAGGCCATTCGCCTGCGGAGAAGGGGAGGAGTCCTGGGTGATGGTGACGACGGCGGAGGCACCCAGCTCATCAGCAAGCGTCTGCGGGGTGCTGGGAGACGTCACGTGAACAGTTGCGGCGCCGAGAGCGCTGAGGCGTCCATCGAGACGGCGGGCAATATCGGTAGAGTACGTAGTTTCGAGCTGGCGCTGCTCATCAGTGAACGGGGCAGCCGTGAAGTCGCGCGCAGATGTTGCCGACTCGATGATGATGACGCGGCCAGCAAGTGATGGTCCATCTGAGGTGACGCGGGCATGCTCACGGAGAGCAAAGAGGTTGCCGCTGCTGTGCTCGCGGTTGACGGAGTCGAGTCCGCTGATCGTGCCAGGACCAACGACACCGTCAGTGCGCAGGCCAAGGCCGCTCTGAATCTCGCGGACAGCCTCATCAGTACGCACGCCGAAGATGCTGTCGATGCGATCGGAGTACATGCCGAGCTTGGCGAGGCGCTTCTGGAGATCTTCGACGTCATCGCCTTCGAGTGGACGGACCGGATCGAAGCGCAGCACGCGGTCGCCGAGACGGTGACGCGCCAACTCGACCTGCGCGAAGGTCTCTGGCCCGAGCACGCCATCAGTCATGATGCCTCTGCTCTGCTGAAACTCGAGAATACTCAATTCGAACGGACGATCGAATACAGGGGACGTCACATCGCCGACTCCCAGACCCAAGCGACTGAGCTGGGCCTTCGTCGCCAGCAGAACAGTGCTGGAGTCACCCGAGGCCAGGGTGGGATAGGCAGATGGGGAGGTCATATCGTCTCGCTGCGGTCGGTTGCGGGGTCAGTCAGTGCAGAAGCCAGTGCCTAACGGGCACTGGCGCCTGCCGATGCTACAGCAGGCGCCAGTGTGTTGGCTGAAAGCCGGTTCAGCCGAGGAACTCTTCGAGCTGCTGCATGAGCATCGGCTTCGGCTGTGCGCCGATGATGGTCTTGGCCACCTTCCCGTCCTTGAAGACGTACAGTGCCGGAATCGAGGTGATGCCGTAGGTGGACGCCGTCTGCATGTTCTCGTCGGTGTTGACCTTGACGACCTTGAGCTTCTCAGCATTCTCCTCGCCGATCTCATCGACGATGGGGGAGACCATGCGGCACGGACCGCACCACGGGGCCCAGAAGTCGACGAGGACCGGCTTGTCTGCCTGAAGGACCTCGGCTTCGAAGTTTGCATCGGTGACGTCTGCAGTCATTGTTGCTCCTTAATCGGTAGTCCGGCCGAAGGGACCGGGGTTGAAGTCGTGGATGGATAGGATCTGCGGGTTGGTGCGGCTTCAGGGTCTGGCGCCAGCCGATCACCGCACCGGTGTATCAGCGGCTGGCGAGGTAGTGCTCCGCGTCGATGGCAGCAGAGCAGCCCGAGCCGGCTGCTGTGATCGCCTGGCGGTAGACCGGATCGATGAGGTCGCCGGCGGCGAAGACGCCTTCGACGTTCGTCAGCGAGGCGCGCCCATCGACGTTGAGGTAGCCGTCAGGTCGCAGCTCAAGCTGGTCGGCGAAGAGCTCGGTGCGCGGATCAGAGCCGATCGCGATGAAGAGGCCGGTGACATCGAGCTCGGACTCCTCGCCGGTGACGATATTGCGCACGGTCAGACCGGTAAGCGCGTCATCCCCGTGGATCTCCGAGACCTCGGAGTCGAGGACGAACTCGATCTTCGGATCAGCCTTCGCACGATCCTGCATGGCCTGCGAAGCCCGCAGCTCCTGCCGGCGGTGGATGAGTGAGACCTTCGATGCGAACTTCGTTAGGAAGGTCGCCTCCTCCATCGCCGAGTCACCGCCGCCGACAACAGCGATGTGCTTGTCCTTGAAGAAGAACCCGTCACAGGTGGCACACCAGCTCACACCGTGTCCGGAGAGCTTCTCTTCATTCGGCAGCCCGAGCTTGCGGTAGGCAGAGCCGGTCGCCAGGATGACCGCCTCGGCGGTGAACTCCTCGCCCAGAGCGGTCTTGATGCGGTGGGCACCCGGTTTGAGCTCGAGCTCCTGCACATCGTCGTAGAGCACAGTGGCACCGAAGCGCTCGGCCTGCTGGCGCATGTTCTCCATGAGCTCAGGACCCTGGATCCCGGCAGGGAAGCCGGGAAAGTTCTCGACATCGGTCGTGTTCATCAGTTCGCCGCCGGCTGTGACCGATCCGGCGATGACCGTCGGTTCCAGGCTTGCACGGGCTGCGTAGATCGCTGCCGTGTATCCGGCCGGACCCGATCCGACGATGACGAGTCGCTGAGCTGTCATGAGGCCTCCTAGTGGGTGGTTCCGCTCATCCGAACACTCGGGTCCGGCGGGTTTATTCCACCCTACTGTCCGCGTGCGGCCAGGAGGAATCGTGCAGTCGAGCCGCACTGGCTGGGATCGGAAGCAGCCTGCTCCGAGATCAGCAGCAGCCAGACTGAGATCAGGAGAGTGCGATCTGGGAGACGTAGGCGCGGTAGCCGCTGTCGGCTTCGCCGAGCCCGGTGAACCAGATGAAGACAACGGAGCCCTCGGCGCCGTCGTTGAGCTCGACGGTCGTTGTGCCCTCTTCGGTCGTGCCCTCGCCGACGACCTCGGCCTCTTCAGGATTCTCCGAGTCGCCGACGCGGACCTCGAATGTGCTGCCCGGGTAGTCCGAGGTCAGCTCCAGCTGCGAGATCGTCGTCGCTTCCTCCAGCTGCAGCGCCAGACCGACGCCGGACTTGAGATTGCCGAAGGCCGCCGAGTTGTAGCGGTCGGTCCGCCACGACGAGTCACTGTCGTCGAGGACGTTCTCGGCGTCCTCATCGTTCTCCGTCCCATCGCCTTCCGGGTCGAGAGGGGTGACCTGCGAGACCTGCGGTGCTGGCACCTCGGGAGCTTCTTCCTCCTCCGGCCCGGTTTCTGCAGTGGGCTCAGCGCTCGGCTCCTCAGCGGTGGGATCGGCATCGCCCCGATTGTTGAGGACGACTCCGACGACCACGACGATGACAGCGAGAACAGTCACCGCGACGAGCAGCAGCGGCAACAGCTTGCGGCCGGATCGGTTTCCGTCTTCGTGGGCGACAACGCTGCTGTCGCCAGCGCTCGCCGAGCTGCCGGAACGCGCTGCACCCGCAGCACCACCAGCACCTGCTGCGCCGCCGGAAGCCCGCGCACCGCCGGCGGTGCCGCTCCCACCAGCGGACATCTTCTTCGCCGGCGAAGACTGCGATCCGGCAGCCGCCGTCGCAGCCCCGGACGACGACTCCGCGCCGGAGGCAGATGCCTGGCCCTTGCTGCTCTGGTCGGCACCCGAGCCCTCGCCAGAGCCCGCCGTGCCTGTTGCTGCGGCAGCTCCAGCTCCGGCAGCCGCACCAGCTGCGCCGGCCGCGCCCGAGGCGGCAGCACCGCTGCGTCGGCGCCGCGCCTCCTCCTGTGCGCGCGCCCGCGCTTCAGCTTCCGCCTGCAGGCGCCGTTCACGCTCGTACTCGGCGCGCTGGCGTTCGAGCTCCTCTTCACGCGTGGTGAACATCCCGCCGAGGAACCACGAGCCGTCGTCCTCGTCGCCCTCAGCGTCGGCAGACCCGTCCTCATCGCCATCCACACCGGCCTGCACGAGATCGGTGTCGATGACCTGTGTGTCCTCGGACCCGGGCGCTTCATCGCCGGCGAAGAGCTGAGAGCGATCGGCGATCCGCTGCGTTTCGTTCTCATCGGTCTCCGCATCGGCGTACTGCTGATAGGAGGCGTAGGTGTCCTCGGGCTGCCACTCCGCATCGGCCTCGGCGGAAGCCAGCTGCTCGGAGGAGATCGGGAAGACCGCCGCCTGGCGCATCTGCATCCGGTCGTCGTAGGGCGTTTCGCTCTCGGAGGCGATGCCCGCCGCCAGGCCCGAGGCGCCGGGCCGGGTCAGGCCGATGCGGTTGAGGGCGGCCTTGAGCTGCGCGGGGGTGGCGCGCCGCTCCGGTTCGGTGGAGGTCTCGCCGGCAGCAGCGGCTGAGCGCTGCTTGGAGCCGCTCGATGCGCCCGCTCCCGAGGCGATTCCCGCCTCGGTCTTGGTCGTCGGGCGGGCCGAGGAAGCGCCGCTGGCCGCCTCGGTACCGGAGGAGCTCTCGTCCTCGCTGTGCACGAGCTCATCAGAGGGAGCCGTGGCGCTGCTCCTGCGCAGGCGCTGGAGCTCCTGCACATCCCAGGAGTCGAGGAACCGGACGACCTCGCTGGCAGAGCGCGGACCGGGCTCGATCTTCATGACGACGCCGGAGACGAACTCCTCGACATCATTGGGCACCCCGTCGACGAGCTCGGAGACCCGCACGAACCGGTTGTTGCGCCGTTCGGCCACCGGCAGACCGGCGCGCGGCTCATCGCCGGGCCAGTGTCCGGTGAGCGCAGTGTAGAAGATGTTCACGAGCGCCAGAGCGTCCTCGCGGCGCTTGGCTGCCGTGGGCATCGACTCCAGGTCGAGTCCGTAGGCGGCATCGGCGACGGCGGCATCGATCGCGACACCGGTGATGGTGGCGTCGACGCCGTCCTTGAGGCCGACGGACTCCGGCCCCAGGCACAGGTGGTAGAGGCCGCGGGAATTCGCGTGCGCCAAGGCGGTGGCGAGCTCGCCGACGAAGGCGCGTGCCGCCTCGGGAGCGAGTGGGCCCGAGCGCAGCAGCGCCGGCAGGGGAGTGGAGACGGAGCGTTCGAAGACGACGAAGTCGAGGCCCTCGGCACGGCCGACATCGACGACCGTGGGGATCCGCGGATCGGTCAGCAGAGCGGAGCGGCGGGCGGCGTCGAGCAGATCGCCGGAGGTCTTAGAGGAGGCCGCATAGAGCGTGACCGGCATGTCGAGGATCGCGTCGAGGGCGATGCAGACGGTGCCGGTGTCGGGGTGGTCAGCGAACCAGGGGCGGACGATGTCGGAGATCACATAGCGCTCAGCGATCACCGCTCCACGTTCGATGCCGATCACCAGACCCCCTTGCAACAGCGCTGCACGCAGGCGGCGTGCAGGACGAATCGTGCTCCCATCCCGAAAGCACTCTTGTGCCAGTCTAACGCTTCAGCTTCCGAGAGACGGTCTGCACCAGGCTGCGCAGCTCGCTCACACGCAGGATCCAGCAGATGACGAGATATACCGCCAGCATGATCGGTCCGACCCACATGATCGTCACCGCTGCTGAGATGCGCGTGTCCCAGGCGTCGATGCCGATCGCGCGGGTGATGAGCACCCCAGCGATGCCGGCGGCGGCACCGGCGATGATGAACTTCAGGTGCGCGAGCAGGATCCGGCGGGTGCCGAGGCGGCCGAGGCGGCGATGCAGCAGCCAGCCGCTGATGAGGCAGGCGATCGTGTAGCCCAGGCTCATCGACAGGCCGATGCCGGCGACGATGTAGTGCTTGGGCAGCACGATGCCCGAGGCGATGACGCCGGCGGAGGTGATCGCCACCTGCGGGACCTGCACCCAGAACGGAGTGCGGGCGTCCTCATAGGCGTAGAACACCCGCTGCAGCAGATAGTTCGCCGAGAACGGCACAAGCCCGATGATCATCGCCGCGATGACGACGTTGAGAGCCAGTGCCTGTTCGACCGAGCCTTCGGCGAGCACCATCGCGGTCTGTGCGCCCAGAGTCATAAAGGCGACGCTGGCGAAGACGTTGACGAAGCCCACGAGCCGGATGCCCAGGCCGAAGGACTCGCGCACCGCCTCGGTGTCGCGGTCGGCGGCTGAGGTGCTCATTGAGGTGAAGAGGGCCGTGGCCAGGGACACCGCGATGAGGGAGTGCGGGAGCATGAAGATGAGGTAGCTGGCCGAATAGGCGGCGTTCGACGGGCTCGGCCCGGCGGAGGCATCGGCGGAGCCGAGCGAGGCGACCTGGGAGATGACGATGAAGCCGATCTGCCCGATGAGCACTGCGCCGAAGGTCCATGAGGCGACCTTGCCGGCGGTGCCGAGACCCACTCCGCGGAAGCCCAGCGTCGGGGTGAAGCTGAAGCCGATCCGCTTGAGCGGCCAGATGAGGATGAGCGCCTGGCAGACGACGCCCAGGGTTGCGGAGCCGGCCAGCACCGCGATCTTGAAGGGATCCCAGGACTCGAGGGTGTGCTGGCCGAAGTTGCCGGGGCCGAACAGTGCGATGAAGATGCCGAGGCCAGCGATCGAGACGACATTGTTGACCACCGGCGCCCACATGTACGGCCCGAAGGAGGAGTGGGCGTTGAGCACCTGGCCGAGCATCGTATAGAGGCCGTAGAAGAAGATCTGCGGCAGACACCAGAAGGCGAACCCGACCGCCAGCGCTGTCTGCTCACCGCTCCACTGGGAGGTCGAGTAGAGCCGCACAAGCAGCGGGGCGGCGGCCGTGGCGACGAAGGTGACGCCGAAGAGCACGAGGATCGTGAGGGTCAGCAGCCGGTTGGTGAAGTCGCGGCCGCCGTCTGCGCGCCGGGTGGCGCGCACGATCTGCGGCACGAGCACCGCGTTGAGGATGCCGCCGGCCAGCAGCATGTAGAGGTTGTTCGGCACCTTGTTGGCGACGTCGAAGGCATCGGCGGCCCCGCCGGTGACGCCGATCGCGGCGATGAGCGTGCCGGCCTTGACGAAGCCGAGAACGCGCGAGACGAGGGTGCCGGCGGTCATGACCGCCGAGGACTTCGCCAGTGAGTTCAGCTTCTCCCCGGTCTCGGTGCTCGGCGTCTCCGCGCTCGCGGTGCTCGCTTCTTCGGCGCGGTCCGGTGACGCAGCAGCGCGGTCCGGTGACGCTTCGGAGGGGTCGGTGGCGGGCAATACAGCTCCTTGCCGGAATCAGGGGTGATCCGCACAGCGTGCGGGGACGCTCAGCCCGGGTCGTTCTCGTGTGCGCGGGCCACGGCGGCGTCCAGCTGGCTCTTGGGAATCTTACGCCGTCCGCGGGAGACAGACGAATACAAGCCGACGAGCAGCACGATGAACAGGCCGGCGCCGATGACCGCAGCGCCGATGTTCTCCCAGTCGGTGCGCACCCGCACCGTCAGTCCGGTGGTCTTCGGCAGCACATAGTGCTCCGCCGTCGAGGTCAGTGCTGGTGCGGAGTCGGCAGCGGCGTCCTCGCCAGCGCTGTCCGCACCGCCTGCGCCGTCCGCAGCCGCAGCGGCGCCGGGCGGGGCGGCGGCGATGAGCTCGATGCGGGTCTGCACATCGGCATTCGCCAGTCCTTCGACCGGCACCTCGACCCGGGCCTGCTCGCCGGGGCTGATGACGACCGGTTCGGAGACCTCGGTGCGCAGCTGCGGGGTCTTGGGCACAACCCGGGCCATGACATGGGCCGGTTCCCGGGTGGCATTGTCGATGCGCACCGGAATCGTCGTCTTCTCACCAGTGACGAGTAGCACCGCAGAGCCCTCATCGGGCCGGATCCCGCCGGTCAGCTCCGCGACCTCCGCCTCGGCGGAGTCGACGCAGGAGCCGAAGCTCGCATCATCGCCGACACCGGCCCACGCCGTCGAGGTGCAGGTCAGCGCAGCGCGGGTGAGCCGGCCGCGCACCGACGCGGGGTTCCCGAAAGCCGCAGCGGCCTCCTCGGCGGTCGCCTGCGCCTCGCCGAGCCGCCGCAGACCAGCGGCCCGCTCAGCAGCATCCCGGGTGGGATCGGCCAGCGGCGCGCGCTGGACGGGTTCGGAATCGCGCAGCTCCTCGAAGCTCTGCAGCTCGATCCACGGGGCGGCGGCCGTCTGGCTGATCGCCTCAGCCCAATGCGGGCCGGCGGCCTGGCGGGGCAGCGTGATGAGCAGGCTGCGCGGATCGAAGGGCCGCTCGGTGGTGATCGCCGAACTCTCCGCAATGAGCTCGCTCACGCCCAGCACCTTCGTGTCGTCCGGCCCGGCGATCGCGGCCGCCTCGGACAGGCCGGTGTCCACGGCCAGCGAGTTGAGCCCGGCCTCCGCATCGGCGACCGCCAGGGTCGAGATCGCCGAGGAGGTGTAGCCGCGGGCACTCGGCTGCTGGATATCGGAGACGATCATCGTCTGGTCCCCGGCCTCGGCCGTACGGTTGACGAAGGAGCGGGTGACGCTGCCTGAGGCCGGCCAGATGATGTCGGTGCGCGCCTCGGGCAGGGTGGTGAGCAGGCTGTCGCTCTCCGCCTCGGCGGCGGCCCGCAGACCAGCCTGCGAGGCGGCATCGAGGGCGGTGAGATCGGCGTCGGCGTAGGGCAGGGTGATGACGGTGCGCTGCTGCGCGGCGTCGACGAAATCGCTGTACCAGCCGCTCAGCTGCGGGAACTGCTCGGCCCGCTGTGAGGGTGCCGGGCTCTGGTCGCCCTCGCCGCTGCCCTCACCGTTCCCGTCGCCATTGCCGTCGTCGGCCTCCTCGCTGGGGGGGCTGGCGGGGGACTGGTCGGCGGAGCCGCCCTGAGGGGAGGGGGATTCCGCGCCCGAGGCGGGAGGGGCCGAACCCTCGTTCGCGGACTTGTCGTCGCTGCCGTTGCCGGGACCGCCGTCGCCGTTGCCGGAATCTGCTTCCGCCTCACGGGCCTGTGTGATGCCGAGGACGTCCTCGACGCTGCCGAGGAGGCGCGGGTCAAGGGCAATCGCCACTTCATCGGCGGCCGTCACCGCCGACAGCGCCGAGCTCAACGCGCCATCGGGCCCGGCAGCCTCCTCGAGCGCCTCGGCGGAGAACCGCCCGCCGGGATCAAAGCCGGGCAGGGTGACCGGCACGAGGAACGTCACGCGGCTGGGCATCAGCTGCGGATCCGGGTACCAGGTGGTGAAGGCCGTGCGGGTGATCGACAGCTCCTCGGCCGCCTCGGCGTCCTCGCTCGTGAGCGCTACGGCCAGACCGTAGGCGCCCCAGGAGTTCAGCGGCCGGCTGCGCGGCAGGTCGAGGGTCTCGGCATCGGCGGTCAGCGCGAACGTCGCCTCGCTCTTGGGGCCGATCGTCTCCGGCAGCGCATCGATCTCCAGGGTGGGCTCCTCAGCGTCGCCCTCATCGGCATCGCTGCTGTCGGCGTCCTCCTCGGCGGCGCGCTGCTGCGCGGCTGAGGTGGTGTCGCCGAGCAGCCGGTAGCGCAGCGGCTGGTCCTTCCACGAGTTGATCGCATCGCGGGAGTCGAGCACCCGGCGGCTGATGGTGAAATCCAGCCGCGGATCGGTGATCTCCTCAGTGCCGGAGTTGATGATCCGGCCGGTGATCCGCAGCGTGCCGTCCGGTTCGATGACCGGGGTCACCTCGTCGAAGGTCACATCCACGCCGGCTGGGGCGATATCGGCATCCGCCCCAGCCGTCTCCTCACCGTCCTGCGCCTCGGACGTCGGGCCCGCCTCGGGCGCGGTGGGGGCAGGGGAGGGATAGGTGGGCTGTGCGGCCGCCGGAACTGCGACAGGCACCGCCCCGGTGCCCAGCAGCACGGCGATGAGGGTGCAGACAGCAGACAGCGCCGCCCAGCGGCGCAGAGGAGACAGGCGGGCGCGGGCGGAGGTCACGTCGACTGGATGACGGAGAGGTAGTACGGCAGCACCGAGCGGGCGGCGGCGACGATCCGGCGCTCATTGGCGAAGGAGAGGTGCTCAGGCAGCGCATCGAGCGGGATCCAGGCGGCGTCGACGGCCTCCTGATCCGGGTCGTTCTCCACCGTGAGATAGCCGCCGGTGGCGCGTAGCAGGAAATGGTGGACGAGCTTGTGGATGCGGTAGCCGCCCACCGAGAACCAGTAGTCGACGCTGCCGAGTGCGGTGACGACATCGCCGTGCACGCCGGTCTCCTCCGCGACTTCGCGGCGGGCGGCCTGCGCGGGAGTCTCCCCGAGCTCCAGGTGGCCTTTGGGCAGGCACCATTCGACGCGGCCGGCGCGGTTGATCCGGGCGATGATCGCCACCTCGAGGGTGGGCGAATCGAAGTCGACCATGACGCCGCCCGCGGAGACTTCCTCCACGGTGTTCGAGCGCACCGGAATGGCCCCCGGCTTCGGCAGTGGTCGAGGCATACCGTCTACTGTATATGCGCAACCTGACGATAACCTTATGCTGAACCGACCCCCTCGAATGGAGATCACGTGTCCCTGGCTGACGCCCACGCCCGGCTGTACGCCGCGCTCGATGCGCATGAGCACATCCTGGGGCCGCTGGGCCGGATGTTCTCCGCGGCCAGCCGGGAGCTCGCGCTCGTCGGCGGTTCGGTGCGCGATGGGCTGCTCGGCCGGCCGATGCCCGACCTCGACTTCACCACCGATGCCGACCCGGATGCGATCCTGGCGATCGTCAAGCCCTGGGCGGATGCCGTGTGGGAGATCGGCCGCGATTTCGGCACGATCGGGCTGCTCAAAGATGAGCTGCAGATCGAGATCACGACCTACCGTGCCGAGGCCTATGACCCGGATTCGCGGAAGCCGACGGTGGCCTTCGGCGACAACCTCGACGATGACCTCGTCCGCCGCGACTTCACGATCGGGGCGATGGCGGTGCGGCTGCCGGAGAGGGTGTTCGTCGATCCCTTCGGCGGGCTGGCGGATCTCACCGCCGGGCTCGTGCGCACGCCGGGTGCCGCCGCCGACAGCTTCTCCGACGACCCGCTGCGCATGATGCGCGCGGCCCGGTTCGTCTCTCAGCTGGACTTCGGCGTCGCCGCTGAGGTGCGCGAGGCGATGACCGCGATGGCCGAGCGGATCGACATCATCTCCGCTGAGCGGGTGCGCGATGAGCTCGTCAAGCTCATCTGCGGTCTGCGCCCGCGCGCCGGCATCGAGCTGCTCGTCGACACCGGGATCGCCGAGCGGATCCTGCCGGAGGTCACCGGGCTGCAGCTGGAGCGCGATGAGCATCACCGCCACAAGGACGTCTACCAGCACAGCCTCACCGTCCTCGACCAGGCCGTCGACCTCGAAGCGGTCTACGCCGCCCGCCAGGCTGAGGCCAGCGCCGCTCCCGAGGCGGGCGGCACCAGTGCCGCGACCGCACCTGCCGGGCCGGTCACCACGGTCACCGAAGATCCGCAGCGCATCACGGTGCCCGATTTCGTCGTCCGCTTCGCCGCGCTCATGCACGACATCGGCAAGCCGGCGACCCGCCGCTTCACCCCGGACGGGGCGGTGACCTTCTACCACCACGATGTCGTCGGGGCGAAGATGACGCGCAAGCGGATGAAGGAGCTGCGCTTCGACAAGGCCACGACGAAGGCCGTCAGCCGGCTCGTCGAACTGCATCTGCGCTTCTACGGCTACGGCGATGCCGGCTGGACCGATTCGGCTGTCCGCCGCTATGTCACCGATGCCGGTGATCTGCTCACCCGCCTGCACATCCTCACCCGCTCCGATGTCACCACCCGCAACCGCCGTAAGGCTGAGCGCCTCGCCCACGCCTATGACGACCTCGAGCGCCGGATCGCGGAGCTGGCCGAGCGCGAGAAGCTCGATGCGGTGCGCCCGGACCTCGACGGCCGGCAGATCATGGACATCCTCGGCATCGCCCCCGGTCCTGCGGTGGGCCGGGCCTATCAGTTCCTGCTCGCCCAGCGCATGGAGCACGGGCCGCTGGGCGAGGAGCGCGCCGCCGAGCTGCTGCGGCAGTGGTGGGCCGAGGCGGGAGCCCGCGGCGAGGCCTGAATCCCCCGGAGTGTGACCCGGTTCACCTGCCCGTCAGTGGTGCCTGTTACCTTGTGTGCAAAGAGTGGGAATCGCCGTGAGGAGGCACCATGACGACTGTGACGGAACAGTTCCGCGCTGCGCGCGACCGGCTGATCGAGCTGCGCCTCGACTACGCGCAGGCGAAGGAGGAATTCGCGTGGCCGCACTTCGAACACTTCAACTTCGGCCTCGACTGGTTCGACGCGATCGCTGAGAACAACGATAAGCCGGCCCTGTGGATCTGCGAGCAGGACGGCACCGAGAACATCTACAGCTTCGCTGAGCTCTCCCGCCGCTCCAACCAGGTGGCGAACATGCTGCGCGCGGCCGGCGTCACCCGCGGCACCCACGTCATGCTGATGCTCGGCAATCAGGTCGAGCTGTGGGAGTCGATGCTCGCCGGCATCAAGCTCGGCGCAGTGCTGCTGCCGACCACCACTCAGCTGGGCCCTATCGACCTGACCGACCGCGCCGAACGCGGCAGGGCCAGCTACGTCATCGCCGGCACCGGGGACGCAGCGAAGTTCGACGAGGTCGAGGTGCCGGTCACCCGGATCGTCGTCGGCGGAGAGCCGACGCGCGAGACCGACGTGGCCTACGCCTCGGCGGCGGACTTCCCGGAGGCCTTCGAGGCCGACGGACCCACCCGGGCCGATGATCTGCTGCTGCTGTACTTCACCTCGGGCACGACGTCGAAGGCGAAGATGGTCGCCCACAGCCACGTCTCGTACCCGGTCGGCCACCTGTCGACGATGTACTGGATGGGCCTGGAGCCCGGCGACATCCACCTGAATGTCGCCTCACCCGGCTGGGCCAAGCACGCCTGGTCGAACATCTTCACCCCGTGGATCGCTGAGGCCTGCGTGTTCCTGTACAACTACACCCGTTTCGATGCCAAGGCGATGATGGAGACGATGGGCCGGGCCGGAGTCACGAGCTTCTGCGCCCCGCCGACCGTGTGGCGGATGCTCATCCAGGCGGACCTGTCGCTGCTGACGAACCCGCCGGTCAAGGCGCTCGGCGCCGGTGAGCCGCTCAACCCCGAGGTCATCGATCGGGTGAAGAAGCACTGGAACGTCGACATCCGCGACGGCTTCGGCCAGACAGAGACGACCCTGCAGATCGGCAACCCGCCTGGTGAGCCGATCGTTTACGGTTCGATGGGCAAGCCGCTGCCGGGCTATGACGTCATCCTCCGCGATCCGGCCACCGGCGAGATCGGCGATGAGGGCGAGATCTGTCTGCGCCTCGATCCGCGCCCGACCGGCCTGACGCAGGGCTACTGGGGAGACGAGGCGCGCACCGCCGAGGCCTTCGTCGACGGTGTCTACCACACTGGTGATGTCGCCAGCCGCGACGCCGAGGGCTACATCACCTATGTGGGCCGTGCCGATGACGTGTTCAAGGCCAGCGACTACCGGCTCTCGCCCTTCGAGCTCGAAAGCGTGCTCATCGAGCACGAAGCCGTCGCCGAGGCGGCGGTTGTGCCCTCGCCGGATCCGGTGCGTCTGGCCGTGCCAAAGGCCTATGTGGTGCTCACCTCCGGCTGGCAGCCGAACGCCGAGACCGCCAAGGACATCCTGCGGTTCTGCCGCGAGAACCTCGCCCCGTACAAGCGGATCCGCCGCATCGAGTTCACCGAGCTGCCGAAGACGATCTCCGGCAAGATCCGCCGGGTGGAGCTGCGTGCCCGCGAACGCGAGCTGCATCCCTTCGAAGGCAGCTCGACGGTTGAGCACCAGGAATGGGCGGATACCGACTTCCCCGACCTCAAGGGCTGAGCGGCCGGCTGTCCCGGTCACCGCACCGCATCCGGTTCAACCGGTCCATTTGGGTCATCCGGTCCATCCGGTCGCAGTGACGTGGTGTTGCTCACGTTGCTGAGCGCCGCCTGGACTCCCTTCCGGTCTGGGCGGCGCACCCGCTCATGCTGTAAAATGTTAGGTCGCAAGCCGCGCGGCGCACATCAGCCCGCGTCTCATGCCCGTCCCTGTGACTGCGGGCACGCTGCCATGTTCATCGACTTCCAATCTTTGAATGTTTGGCTGTCTCGATACATCGCACACTCACTCTTGGGGGATCTGTGGCCAAATCCGCACCGAAGGGGCGCCGTGGGGCGCACCGGAATGTGAACAAAGGCCTGCTCAACTATCCGCGACAGGGCGTGACCGGCTGGACCCGCTGGCTGCCCTCGCTGCGGCTCATCGGCGTCGGCATCCTCACCGCCTGTGTCGCCGTCATCGGCCTGTTCAGCATCGGCTATGCCATGACCGATGTCCCGGAACCCAATAAGGAAGCCGCTGGACAGACCTCGACGGTGTACTACGACGACGGCGAGACCGTGCTCGGCACCTTCAAGACCGAGGACCGCCGCAACGTCACGATCGACAAGATCTCCACCCCGATGCAGCAGGCGGCGATCGCTGCGGAGGACAACAGCTTCTACGAGAACCGCGGCATCTCCATCAAGGGACTCTCGCGTGCGATCATCGGCGTGGCCACCGACAACTACGCCGGCGGCGGTTCGACGATCACCCAGCAGTACGTCAAGAACTTCTACCTCACCAATGAGCGCACCCTCGAGCGCAAGGTCAAGGAGATGTTCATCGCGCTCAAGATCGACCAGGAGCTGACGAAGGACGAGATCCTCGCCAACTACCTCAACACCATCTACCTCGGCCGACAGTCCTACGGCATCGAAGTCGCCTCCCAGAAGTACTTCGACAAGCCGGCCAGCGAACTCGATCTGTCCGAAAGCGCCCTGCTGGCAGCGATGATCCAGCGTCCGGGCCTGGCCGATCCGGCCGAAGCCCCGGAGAAGTACGAGGACCGCTTCCGCTATGTCCTCAACAATATGGCAGAACTCGGCTACATCACCGAGGACGAGGCAGCCAGCACCGAGCTGCCCGAGGTGCAGGAAGTCAAGACCGACAACCAGTTCAAGGGCCCCAACGGCTACCTGCTCGATGAGGTGCGCAAGGAGCTCAAGCGCAACGGCGTCGATGACGAACTCATCGACCGCGGCGGCCTGGAGATCACCTCGACTTTCTCGAAGAAGAAGATGGACGCCGCCGTCGAGGCGGTCGAAGAGCTGCCCGAGCTCAAGGACGGCATGCATGTCGGCCTCGTCTCGATGGACCCGGACACCGGTGCCATCGTCGCGATGTACGGCGGCGGCGACTACCTCGAGCGCCAGCACAACGCCGCGACTGAGGACATCACCCAGGCCGGCTCGACATTCAAGCCCTTCACCCTCGTCGCCGGCCTGGAGAACGGGTTCCGGCTCACCGAATACCTGACCGGCACCTCGGGCGCGACGATGATGTACGACGGCACTCCGTGGCGGCCGCGCAACTACGGCGGCGCCAGCTACGGTCCGGTCAGCCTGCTGCGGGCCACCCAGAGCTCGGTCAACACCGCCTATGCGCAGCTCAACATCGAGGTCGGCCCGGAAAAGACCGTCGACGTCGCGCAGCGTGCTGGTCTGCCGAAGGATACGAAGGGCCTGGAGAACAACGCCGCCAATGTGCTCGGCACCGCCAGCCCGACGGTCAAGGACATGACGACGGCGTACAACACCTTCGCCTCCAACGGCATCCGCCACACCCCGCACACCGTCGCCACGATCGTCGGCCCGAATGGGAAGACCCTGCACGAGGCCGAGACCGAAGGCAAGCGGGAGTTCGACGAGAACGTCATGGCCGAGACCACCTATGCGCTCTCCCGGGTCATCACCGGCGGTTCGGGCTCCTACGCCTCGACGCTGGGCCGCCCGGCGGCGGGCAAGACCGGCACCTCGCAGGACAACTACTCCGCCTGGTTCGCCGGCTACACCCCGAACCTCACGACGGCGGTGTCGATCTTCCGCGAGGACGAGAACGGCAATCCGACGGAGATCGGCACCTATGGCGGACGCGGCTCGATCACCGGTGGTTCCTTCCCGACGCAGGCGTGGACGTCCTATATGAAGGTCGCGCTCGAGGACGAACCGGTCGAGAAGTTCCCCAAGCGCGGCAAGCTGCCGGACGTGGAGAAGCCGAAGAACGACTCCGGCGTGCCCAAGCAGCGTCCGAAGAGCACGAAGCCGCCCAAGCCCAAGTCCACGCAGGCTCCGAAGGAAAAGGAGCCGCCGAAGTCGGATCCCCCGAAGGAGGAGCCCCCCAAGGAGGAGCCCCCGAAGGAGGAGCCCCCCAAGGAGGAGCCCCCGAAGGAGGATCCCCCCAAGGAGGAGCCGCCGAAGGACGACGGCAAGGGCGGCGAACAGAACGGTGAGAAGGGCGACGCCTCCACCGCCTCGGCCGGTTTCATCCGCAGGGGAACCGTCAGCGTCGCCTGAGGCGCGGTAGCCTAGCCGCATGCCTGCAATCACTCCCCTCAGGGCCGCTGAACCGTTGCTCGGCGGCAGGCCCGGCGCCCACGCGGCGTCGGGCCCCTCGCCGTTCCGGGCGGCCGCCACCGTCATCTGCATGGTGGCCGCCTTCGGCACGGCAGCGATCGGCATCCTGCTCCACGGCGGCTGCATGCCCGCCTATGAGCTTCCGGCCGCCTCCGCTCGGATGTGCGCCTCCCCGGTCGCCAACGCCTTCACCGGCGGTGAGTTCCCCGCCGCACCGGGCCGCGCGACCGGCGCCATGGCTGCCTTCGACCCGGTGACCGGCTGGTTCGTCGAACTCGGCTTCCTGCTCGGCGATGGTCTGGGTGCGGCCGACATCATGGCTGTGCTGCTCGTCATCAACACCATCGCCGTGGCCGCCATGGCGCTCGGCACCGCCGTGCTCATGCCGCGGCTGGCGTGGCTGCCGGTCGCCTGCATCTCACCGGCGATCATCTTCTCGATGGGCCAGTCCCTCGACCCGCTCGGCGTCGCCTGCTTCGTGTGGGCGCTCGTGCTGCTCAACCCCCGCGTCGCCGGACCCCATTCGCTCGTCGGCGCTGGCGCGCTGCTGGCTCTGGCGGCGCTCGTGAATCCGCTCGGCGCGATCGGCGTCGTGGTCGTCTTCGTGCTGCTGTGGCAGGCCGGCCAGCGCTCGGATCTGCTCACCATCGGCGGCGTCGCCCTCATCGTCATCGGAGTGGCGCTCGCCGCTGACGGCCTCATCTTCTACCGGCTGGCGCGCTGGTGGCAGGAGCCGATCGACCGCGGATCGCTGGCCTCGATCGTGGCCTACGGCGAACAGCTGAGCCCGCAGCTGCTGGCCGGCATCAGTCTGGCCGTCTGTGCGCTCGCGGTCACCGCAGCGCTCATCGTCATCGCCGGGCGCCCCCGCCCCAACCTCTATGCGGCCCTCACCGTCATCCTCGGCACGGCCCTCCTCACCCTGCCGGCAGCGCCGGTCACCCACGCGCTGTGGCTGCTGCCGGTCGCCGCCCTGGCCGTGCGCCGCCTGTGGATGTTCATCGCCTGGGCGCTCGCCGAGGCGGCCTTCGCCATCGCCGTCAACCTCTCCGACATCGCCACCCTCGAACCGAGCGACGGCCTCTCACCGGCCTGGCTGCTGGTGCTCACGCTCCTGCGGCTGACGGCCGTGGCGGCGGTCATCGCCGCAGCGGCTCTGCGCCTCGACCACCATCCCCGTCCGGCCGCCCCAGCTGGCGAGCCGGCGACGGAGGCACTACACTGATTCAGTCTGTGTCTGCTGCGGACCGATTCCGCAGCCAGCCGGACGCAACGCATATACCCTCCTGCCATGGACCGACCATGGCCGCTGAGACCAGAGGAGGTGGGTGACACGTGCGTCATTACGAGCTGATGCTCATTCTGGATCCGGAACTCGAAGACCGTTCTGTTGACACCACTGTCGAGAAGCTGCTGAAGGTGGTTCCGACTGACGGCGGCACCGTCGACAACGTCGATGTGTGGGGCCGTCGCCGCTTCGCCTACGAGATCAACAAGAAGGCCGAAGGCACCTATGTTGTGGTGAACTTCCACGCCAAGCCCGATACGACCAAGGAGCTCGACCGCCAGCTCGGCCTCAACGAGACCGTTCTGCGTTCGAAGATCCTGCGTCCCGACGCGAAGTAATCCAGCTGATCCGAGCTCGGAACTGCTGACCCCCACGCTTAAGGAGCATCATGGCAGGCGACACGATCATCACTGTGGTGGGAAATCTCACCGCCGACCCCGAACTGCGCTACACGCCCAACGGGGCCGCGGTCGCGAACTTCACAGTGGCGTCGACCCCGCGCATGTTCGACCGCAAGACCAATGAATGGAAAGACGGCGAGACCTTGTTCCTGCGCTGCAATGCGTGGCGCGACCTCGCTGAGAACGTCACCGAAACGCTGCAGCGCGGCACCCGCACGATCGTGCAGGGCCGGCTGAAGTCGCGCAGCTTCGAGACGAAGGAGGGCGAACGCCGCACCGTCTTCGAACTCGACGTCGACGAGATCGGCCCGAGCCTGCGCTACGCCACGGCCAATGTCACGAAGAAGGAATTCTCCGGTGGCGGCTTCTCAGGCGGCAACCAGGGCGGATTCTCCGGTGGCGGACAGGGCAGGCAGCCCGGCGGCGGACAGCAGGGCGGCGGCTGGGGACAGAACCCCGGCGGCGGCTTCGGCGGGCAGCAGGGCGGCCAGGGTCAGTCGAACGACCCGTGGGCCAACTCGAACCCGCAGGCCAACCCCGGCGGAGGCTGGGGCAGCCCGACTTCGGACGAACCACCATTCTGATCGCACACCGGCAGGCGCGTGCCTGCCGCTGATCAACAGATCTTCTGACAGGAGCACATCATGGCAAAGCCGGATCCCCGGAAGCCCATCAAGAAGAAGGCGAACCCGCTGAAGTTCGGCGAGGCAGCCCAGATCGACTACAAGGACACCGCAACCTTGCGCAAGTTCATCTCCGACCGCGGCAAGATCCGCGCTCGTCGCGTGACTGGTGTCAACGTGCAGGAACAGCGCATCATCGCCAAGGCCGTCAAGAACGCCCGCGAGATGGCGCTGCTGCCCTACTCGGGCTCGACCCGATAAGACGAGGGGAGTAGAACATGGCTAACAAGAAGGTCATCCTCAACCAGGAAGTCGACGGCCTCGGTGCCGCCGGCGACGTCGTCGAGGTCAAGGCCGGATACGCCCGCAACCTGCTGTTCCCGCGCGGCCTGGCCACCCCGTGGTCGGCCGGTGCTGAGCGTCAGATCGAGTCGCTGCGCAAGGCCCGCAAGGCCCGCCAGCTCGCTGACCGCGACGAGGCACTCGCGCTCAAGGAGAAGCTCGAGGGTGCGACCGCCAAGATCGAGATGAAGGCCGGACAGAACAACCGCCTGTTCGGCGCTGTCACCGCTGCGCTCGTCGCCGATGCCCTCACCGAGGCGCACGGCACCACCTTCGACCGCAGGCAGATCGCCCTGCCCGGCCACGTCAAGGAGCCCGGCAGCTACACCGCGACCGTGCGCGTGCATGACGAGATCACCGCGAACGCCAAGTTCGAGGTCATCGGCAAGCGCTGAACCGCTCGCTGAGCCGTCACGCTGATGCTGCGTGGACACAGGCCCCGGAACCCCTGCCGGTTCCGGGGCCTGTTCCGTTCCCGAGGCGCCGGCCCGGTCCGACTTGACCCTCACGCTGCGTGAGGGCCGAACGTGGTGGATGTGGACGATACTGAGGGAATGGAAGACAGCGTCACGGAGCTGACTGTCGGCGCGGCCGCCCGGCTGCTCGGCATCAGCGTCCGCACCCTGCACCACTGGGATGCCGTCGGGCTGGCGAGCCCGAGCGACCGCACGTGGGCCGGCTACCGCATCTACACGGCAGCCGATATGCAGCGGCTGCGCCGTGTCATCATCTTCCGCGAACTCGGCCTGCCGCTGTCGGAGATCGGCCGGATCCTCGACGATCCGAGCGTCGACCTGAGAGCCGAGCTGGCCGAGCAGCATGCATCCCTCCTCAACCGTATCGACCAGCTGCAGAGAGCCGTCTCTGCAGTCGAACGAATGATGGAGGACACCACCATGGAGAAGCTCACCGCAGCCGAGCAGGCTGAGATCCTCGGCCCGAACTGGAACCCCGACTGGGAGGCCGAAGCACAGCAGCGCTGGGGACAGACCGATGAATGGGCGCAGTCCGAATCGGTCAAGCAGACGATGACCGCAGCCGACTGGCAGCAGGTCAAGGACGACACCGACGCCCTGGAAGCCGACCTCGCCGCCGCCTTCCTGCGCGGAACGAAACCCGGCAGCGAGGAGGCGAATGCGCTGGCCGACAGGCACCGCGCCTCGATCGGCCAGTGGTTCGACATGAGCGTGGAGAAGCACGTGTGCATCTCACGCCTCTACGTCAGCGACCCGCGCTTCGCCGCGCACTACGACGAGCGGGCCGAAGGCCTGGCCGACTGGCTCGTCGAGATCATCGCCGCAGGCGCCCGCGCCCGAGGCGTGGACCCCGAGACCGCCGAATGGCAGTGAGTGCCCAGGCCCCGGAGACCGGGAGCCTGAGCGCTGACCTCAGCCGGTGGCCGTGACCGTGTAGACGGTCCGGCCATCGGCGTCGGTGGTCTTCTCCGCCGGCACCCCGTCAGCTGAGACGGTGTCGCTGTCGACCGTGAGCTTCCCGCCGGCGAACGTGACGTCCGTCGGCAGCGGGACCGCCACCTCGGCGTCGGACATGATGATGGCTGCGTTGTTGATATCGATGTCACCGCCGTCGGTCGGGTAGGTGTTGGCGAACCCGGTCGTGACTTCCTTGCCGTTGACGACGATGAAATGCTCACCGCCGTAGCTGCCCTCGGACTGCGAGGCGTCGATGCGCAGGTAGGGAACCGAGGTGTCCTTCTGTGCGGTCGTCAGCGGCTCGATGGCGGTCTTGATCTCGTCGTTGAGCTGACCGATCGTGTCGGTAACTTTCTTCTCGATCTCCGGGTCGACGTCCTGCGGCTTGGGCTTCACCTTCTCCAGGAGCTTGTCGGCAAAGGTGACGCCGTCTGCGAAGATGCTCTTCTTCCACTCCGGGTCCTGCCGGTCGAGCAGCAGGCCTGCGACATAGCCGATCTCGTAGCTTTCGGACTCGGCGCTGCCGAACACGGTGCTCTTCTTGATCCGCTTGACCGCTTCGGCCTGCACCTTCTCAGGGGTCGTGTCACCGGTCTGGATGGCAGCGATGTTCTCCAGGTAGCGGGCGTGGCCCTCGACGATGTCGGTGGTTTTGATGGCGGTGTACTCGTCGCCGAAGTCCTTCTTCCACTGCTCATACCAGTGCTTGGCGTGAGCGAGGTGTGTCTGGGCCTCATCGGGGTTGTCGGCTGCCTTGACGAGGTTGCCATAGGTCATCTCGCGGAGCACACGCGGCCGGGCATCGATCGGATAGTCCTGCGCGCGGCTCTCACCACCGTCGATGGCGACCTCGTCCTGGTGGTAGAAGTGCACGAGCTCGTGCGTGGCGAGCAGATACAGCTCATTTGCCTGCGGATCCTCCTGCATCTGCTGCTCGTCGACCGCCAGCAGCACCGCAGGCTTACCCTCGAACTCGCTGGCGTGGTAGCCACCAGGCGGGGGAGTGGCGAGGTCCGTGAACTTGGAGTCCTTGAGCACCCGGGTGCCCGAGGTGTCAGCCGCCCACGCCTTGACGACCTCGCTGTTGTCGTTGAGCTGGAAGAGGACTGCGACGTGGTCGGAGTAGTCGGTGCCCGGCCACGCGGTCTTGACGTGCGGCCAGTGCGCGGCGATCTTGTCCCCGAGCCCACGGGCGAACTCTGACATCGCCTCCTGGTCCGCACCGGCAGCTGCTGAGGATCCTCCGGCCTCCGACGGGCCTGAGCAGGCGGTGCCGAGCACCGCGATCGAGGCGGCCAGCGCAAGAGAGGACAGGGTGGTCTTCCAGGCGGGGACTCGGGTCATGGGGTGCTCGCTTCTGTTCACGACGGCGGGGCAGCCGTCTTTCTTAGCTGTGAGTAACGAATCTACGAAACGATGCTGAGAGAACGGAGAGCAGAACCGGAGCCTGGGCCGAGCTGTCAGAATAGGGAACATGACTCACTCGCCCGCCACCTCGGCGACGGCCGGGCCCAGCGGACCGACCGCACCGGCGCGCATCGACGACACCTTCGGCGACCTCGAACGGGCACGTGCGCTGAGGAAGATGCGGCTGCTGGCGACCGCGCTGCTGGTGCTGGCGGCGTGCATCTTCGTCCTCACTCACGTCTTCACCGACCTGACCGGCGTGTGGGGGTTCGTCGCCCGCGGCTCCGAGGCGGCGATGATCGGGGCGATCGCCGACTGGTTCGCCGTCACCGCGCTGTTCCGGCACCCGCTCGGGCTGCCGATCCCGCACACGGCGATCATCCCGCGCAAGAAGGACGTGCTGGGTGAGAGCATGTCGAACTTCGTCGCCGCGAACTTCCTCACCTCCGTCACCGTCGCCGCGAAGATCCGCAATGCCCAGGTGACCGCGCGCATCGGTGCCTGGCTCAAGGAGCCGGGCAACCAGGAGATCGTCGTCACCCGCGCCGGGCAGGGCCTGGAGTATGTGCTCAGGCGCGTCGATGATGATGCGATCGAGGCGCTGACCCGCGAGGTGCTGGTGCCCAAGCTCGTCGATACGCACAAGTCGCCGGTGCTCGGCCGGCTCGTGCAGGAGATCGTGCAGGACGGCGCCCACCACCGGCTCGTCGACCTCGTCGTCGGCGAGGCGTACACGTGGCTGGCGGCCAACCCGCAGGTCATCGACGATGTCGTCGCCCAGAAGGCCCCGGACTGGGTGCCGTCCTTCGTCAACGAAGGGGTCGCGCGCCGGCTGCGCCGCGAAGTCCTCGAATGGATCTCCGATGTGCGCGACAACCGCTACCACAAGGCCCGGCAGGCCCTCGACCGGTGGCTTCTCGAACTCGCCGCCAACCTGCGCGAGGACACCTCGATCGCGAAGCGCGCCGAGAACGTCATCGACGACCTGCTGCGCGAAGAGGGCGTCGTCCAGGCCGTCCTCGATGTGTGGGCCTCACTCAAGCGGCTGCTGCGCGGGGCGGTGCTCGACACCTCTGGCGAGGTGCACCACCGGCTGCGTGCGCTGCTCGACCAGACCGCGACCCGGATGGTCGAGGACGCCGAGTTCTCCCACGCGATCGACAATCGGCTGGCGATCACCGTCGGCGATCTGGCTGAGTCCTTCGGCCCGGAGATCGCCAGCGTCATCTCCGATACGATCGCCGGCTGGGATGCGAAGGAGGCTTCCGAGCGCATCGAGCTCTACGTCGGCAAGGACCTGCAGTACATCCGCATCAACGGAACCGTCATCGGCGCGCTCGTCGGGCTGTTCCTGCACGGGGTGATTCTGCTGCTACCATAGCCCGAGGTCGCGGCAGCAGCAGGATTCCGCTCATTTGGGACTTCTTTGGGCTCGGGTCATGCGGCGCGATTGTAAAGAATCTCAGGAGATGAGGGAGTCATGTCGACTATCTTGCTGGTGCTAGGAGCGCTGCCGCTTGCATTTCTCTTCGGCTGGTTTTGGTACGCGGCAGCCCGGCTCGACGCGCGCTGGCGCACGACCCTGATCATGTTGCCGGTTGGCCTTGCGGTGTTCGGAGCCGGGTTCTGGCTGCGTGAGAGCCCGGCCGGTGCGGCGACGGTGTCGACGGGCGGGTACACAGCCATTGTGCTGCTGTGGATCGCTGCTGGTGTCTGCGGACTTCTCCTCAGGATGAGACGCGCAAGCCGGTTATCCCGGCGCAACGCGGCCGGCGATAGAGAATGATCGATGGGTCGGCGTCACAATTGCCATCTCGGCGCCGGCCCACTCGGCAGTGCGAGGACGAGGAGCGAGGTCGTCAGCAGCACGAGTGAGGTGGGCAGCCAGATGATCGGCACAGCGAAGCTGATGCCGAGCGGATCGGCGATGTTCATCCCGATCGCCACGACCGCACCGATCGCCGCGGCGACCGCGACCCCGGCGGTTCCCAGCCGCAGCCAGCGCTCGCCGGCCACCGCCCCGCGCGCGGCGCGCAGACTCAGCATGAGGATGAGGCCGGCAGCCGCCGCCACGGCTGTCATCGCCAGCAGGTCAGCGAGGAGGAGCCCCGCCCGGGTGGACAGCGCCCCGCCGAGGAACATGAGCGCGACCGAGGCGGCCACGAGTACCGGCGGCAGGGTCCGCACCCCGAGCGGTGCGGCTGCCGAGCTGTGTGTGGTCACGAGATCGCGGTGTTGCCGGCCACGGCGACATCTGCGATCACATGGCAGCCGCGGCGCTTGACGCCGGCGTCGTAGTAGCCGTAGTCGCAGTTCTGCACGAGATGATCGAGGAAGGTGCTGTCGCAGTTCTTACTGCGCTCCTTGCGCTCCGGGCGCGGCAGGTCGAGATCGGCTTCGATGCACATGTCATGCCGGGCGCACGGTCCGCGGAAGTCGGCCTTGCCCCACTGGTCCGGTGACCACGTGCAGTAGTCGTGCAGCGCCTTCTGATCATGATCCGGGTCGTAGACATAGCCACTGGGAACCGTGACCTGCTCCGGACGGTCGATCGCCTCCGCATACGGAGCCAGGATCGGCGCTGCGCCTGCGGGCGCGGCCGGATCGGGTGCTGCGGCGGTGCCGTTGCCGAGCACGAGCTCGGCGAGCATCTCCTTCGCAGCGTTGTCATCGACATCGAACTCAGCGGGGCTGAAGATCGGCACGAGCAGCTCGTCCTCCCCAGCCGGTTCCTCGGTCGTGATCTCGAAGCCAGTCTCAGCGGCATCGACGGCCAGCTCAGTGAAGCCCTCAGGGGTGGCGATCATCGCGGTGAAGGTGAAGGAGCCAGCGCCGCAGCTGAGCTCGGCATCCGCGCCGAGCTCGCAGCCCTCCGGCAGCTCGAGTTCGAGCCGCGTGGTGGTGGCGCCTGCCGGCAGCGGCACAGGGTCGGCGATGAGGATGGTCTGGCTGCCTGCCTCGTCGGACATCGAGGTCACCGGCACGCGCAGCGGGGCAGTCTGGGCGGCTGCGGCTGGGCTGGTGAGGAGCTCAGCACCGAGCAGGAGTGCGGCGATGAAGGCCAGCGCGGGCAGCACGATCAGGCGCGCGGCACCGGAACGGGGGTGGGGATGAGTCGGGGGCATGTCGGAGGGGTGTCCTTCGGGGGCGGGGATGTGATGTCGGCCGGACGGCGCCGTCCGGGCGGAAGGACCTGGGGTGTGACCTGCCGGACATTCGACCCTAGCACTGCCTGACCGTGCTGTCAGGGGTCGCTGGGGGATGCATGCCGTTGCAGTTCCCGCGCCCGAGGTGGGGGTCACCGGAGGTGCCGAAGGTGGGGATTTCCGGACCGGGCTGCAGGGAGAACCGCATTCTGCTCAGCCGGCCACAGGCGGAGACTTCAAGTATGAACACACCGATCCTCACCGCGCATACGATCACCAAGGCCTACCAGTCGACTCAGGCACTCGCCGGCATCGACCTCACCGTCCGGGAGGGAGAGGCGCTGGCCGTCATGGGTGCTTCGGGCTCAGGCAAGACGACCCTGCTGCACGCACTGGCCGGCATCATCCCTGTCACCGGCGGTGCTGTCACCCTGGCTGGCAGCCGCCGGCAGCCCTGCGAGATCAGCAGCCTGGGAGCCGCCAAGCGCACCGACCTGCGCCGTGCGGCATTCGGCTTCGTCTTCCAGCAGGGGCTGCTCATGCCGGAGCTGACCGCCAAGGAGAACGTCGCCATCGCCGCGATGCTCAACGGGGCCTCGCGCGCAGCGGCTGAACAGGCCGCAGTCGGCTGGCTTGAGAGCCTCGGCCTGGCCGGCCACTACGACAAGCGCATCGGCCAGCTCTCCGGCGGCCAGCAGCAGCGGGTGGCGATCGCCCGCTCGCAGATGAACGACCCGCTCGTCACCTTCGCCGACGAACCGACCGGTGCCCTGGACTCCACCACCTCGGCCGAGGTGCTCGACGTGCTCATGCGCTCAACCGTCCAGCGTGGGCGGACCCTTATCATGGTCACCCACGACCCCAAGGTCGCAGCGACCTGCTCTCGGGTGGTCACACTCTCCGACGGCCGCATCGTCCACGATTCCGCCCAGCAGGCACCGGACCAGCAGGCACCGGGTTATTCTGCCGGGCCTGTTCCGGCGCAACCGGCCCACGCACCGGCCCAGCACACCCGTGCCTACCCGGCCACCGCCTCGGGCGCGGCGCCGACCCGTCACTATTCGCAGCTCCAGGGCTGAAGGAGGACCATCATGCGCAATGCTCTTTCTGTCATGCCCCTGCTGCTGTCCCGCCAGACCTTCGCCGGGGTGCCGGCGATGCTGACGATGCTGGCGTTCATGGCCAGCGCCAGCCTGTTCCTGCTCGTCACCGGCGGGCTGTGGGCGTTTCTGCACTGGAACCCCCCGGGTGCCGGTGACGTCGTTGAGGTCTACCGGATACTTGCTGCGCTGGCCACGGTGCTGCTCGTCATCCCCGCCGCCTCACTCGGCATGGCCTCGGCGAAGCTGTCGGCCCGCCGCCACGATCAACGGCTCTCCACGCTCTCGCTCATGGGTGCGAGCACAGCGACGATCACCATCCTCGCCATCGCAGAACCCCTCGTCCTCGCGACAGTCGGGCTCATCACCGGCATCGGCGGGTACTTCCTGCTGCTCGTGCCCGTCAGTCAGATTCCGTTCCAAGGTGCTGGCCTCGGATTCGAGAACATGATGCTGCCTCTGTGGCTCATGGCCGTCGTGCTCGCCGGGCTGCTGCTCATCTGCCTCATCTCCACCCTCACCGGCCTGCGGAAGGTCTCGATCTCACCGCTCGGTGTGCGCGCCCGCGCCCTGGACCGGACGTTCCCGCTCATCCGGATCGTCGTGGCAGTGGCGGTGGGTGCGCTGCTGTTCGCCGGCATCACCGCAGTCAAGATGGTTCCGCTCGAAGGTGGAATCATCGCGGCCATCCTGCTCAGCGTCGTGGCCGGCGGGTTCCTCGTCGTCAATGTCATCGGTGTGCTCGCCGTGCGTCTCATCGCCCACCTGCGCGCCAAGCGGGCGCAGACGGCCGAGAAGCTCATCGCCGCGCGCATGCTCTCCGATGAGCCCAAGCAGTACTGGCGCCGCGCCTCGGGCATTGCGATGACCGCCTTCATTGCGACGTTCGCCGGCACCGGAGTGGCACTCATGCAGCCCACTGACCAGCCCTATATGTCGCCGGCGGAGGTGCTGCTGGCTGCCGATGTCAGAACCGGTGTGCTGCTGACGCTGGGCATCTCGTTCGTGCTCATCACCGTCTCCGCAGTGCTCAACCAGGCCGTCGACATCTACGACCGGCGCGACACCTACGAGACCCTCGGGGCTGCGGGCATGCAGTCTGTGACGATGCACCGCATCAACGTCGCCGCCGTCATGACCCCCATCGTGTGGGTCTCAGCGATCGCGGCGTCGATCGGGCTGCTGCTCGTCGCCCCGCTCGCCGGATTCGCGATGGTCCTCTCACCTGTCACGATGGCGATCATGCTCGGCTCGGTCGTCCTCGGTGCGCTCATCGTGCGCGCCGGCCTCTCCCTGACCCGGCCGCTGACAGAGCGGATGGCGCTGGCAGCCTGATGTGCCCCTCGGGAACGGGACCCGATGCCCCGCCGGGCGATGACAGGCGCTAAAGTCAGGTGTCAGAGTCAATGACCATCAGGCTGTGGAACTTCGGCGGAGGAAAACCTCATGGCAGCAGCGGACAGCAAGAAGAAGCGCAAGAAGAAAAAGAAGAAGGGCGGCGGCACCCCGTTCCGCGAATCGCCGTTCTTCAAGCTCGTGTGGATCGTCCCGATCGCACTCGCCGTGCTGGCGATCGCCGGCGTGCTCGCGCGCATGTTCCTGGGCTCTGCCAGCGGCCAGGAGTTCCTCGCCGCGTACCCCGGCCATTCGGAGCTGCCTGCCGGCACCCCGGAGGGCTTCCCGTGGTGGGCGCAGTGGCAGCACTTCTTCAACATCTTCCTCATGGTGCTCATCATCCGCTCCGGCTGGCTTGTGCGCACCCAGCAGAAGCCGGAGGCGTACTGGACCCGCACCGTGAAGAACCGGAAGAAGGGCGCAGCCGAGCCGACGAAGATGAGCATCTACCTGTGGCTGCACCTGAGCCTCGACGTGCTGTGGCTGCTCAACGGCCTCATCTTCGTCATCCTGCTGTTCGCCAGCGGCCACTGGGCGCGCGTCGTGCCGGTGAGCTGGGACATCTTCCCGAATATGATCTCAGCTGGCCTGCAGTACCTGTCGTTCGACTGGCCGCAGGAGATGGCCTGGGTCAACTACAACGCCCTGCAGGTGATGACCTACTTCGTCACGATCTTCATCGCCGCCCCGCTGGCAGCGATCACCGGTGTGCGGATGTCGCCGATCTGGCAGAACACCTGGCCGATCTCCAAGGCCTACCCGGCTCCGGTCGCGCGTGCCATCCACCTGCCGGTGATGTTCTACTTCGTCGGCTTCATCTTCATCCACGTGCTGCTCGTGTTCACCAGCGGCATGAGGCACAACCTCAACATGATGTTCTCGTGGACCGGTGACAACGCCACGAGCTGGTGGGGCTTCATCATGTTCGCCATCGCGATGATCGTCGTGGCCGTCGGCTGGATCGCCGCCCGCCCGCTGTTCCTGCAGCCGGTCGCGCAGATGTCGGGCAAGGTCACCACCCGCTGAGCCCGGCTGGCACAGCCAGCCTCCACAGCCGCCGTCGCCGAGGTGCCGGTCGCGTCCACACGCGGCCGGCACCTCGCGTGCGGGGCCATTCACACCCGCCTGCAGGCGATATGTCGGCAGGTTCCCGAGCGGCTACAGTGGGACAGCAGACAGCGGATGGAAAGGCGCCGATGACAGACGATCAGTGGCAGCGGGCAGAGGCCGGCATGCGGACTCCGCCCCAGGATCTCGATGCTGAGGAGTCGATCCTCGGCGGCATGATGCTGTCGAAGGACGCGATCGCCGATGTCGTCGAGACGGTGCGCGGTGAGGACTTCTACAAGCCGGCCAACGAGACGATCTACGACGTTATCCTCGACCTCTACGCCCGCGGTGAGCCCGCCGACGCGGTCACCGTCGCCAATGCCCTGCAGAAGGCCGGATCGCTGGCCCGGGTGGGTGGGGCAACCTACCTGCACACGCTCATCGCCTCCGTGCCGACTGCGGCGAACGCCGGCTACTACGCCCAGATCGTGCGCGAACGTGCGATGCTGCGCAAGCTGGTCGAAGCCGGCACGCGGATCGTGCAGATGGGCTACGACGCCGAGGGCGACACCGACGATCTGGTCAACCGCGCGCAGGCCGAGATCTACCAGGTCACCGAACGGCGCACCGCTGAGGACTATGTGCGCCTCGGCGAGATCATGGAGAGCACCGCCAACGAGATCGAGCGGATGGGCGAACACGGCGACGACACCGTCGGCGTGCCGACCGGCTTCACCGAATTCGACAACCTCACCAACGGCCTGCATCCGGGCCAGATGATCGTCATCGCCGCCCGTCCCGGCGTCGGCAAGTCGACGCTGGCCCTCGACATGGCGCGATCAGCGGCGATCGCCGCACGCCAGTGCACTGTCATCTTCTCGCTGGAGATGGGCAAGCAGGAGCTGTCGATGCGCCTGCTCAGCGCCGAATCCGGGGTGCCGCTGCAGAACCTGCGCCGTGGTGAGGTCTCCGAACAGGACTGGACGACGCTGGCGGCGAAGATGTCGCGGATGCACGATGCGCCGCTGTACATCGACGACTCGCCGAACATGGCACTGACCGAGATCCGCGCCAAGTGCCGCCGGCTCAAACAGCAGCACGACCTGCAGCTCATCGTCATCGACTACCTGCAGCTGATGTCCTCCGGCAAACGCGTGGAGTCGCGTCAGCAGGAGGTCTCGGAGTTCTCCCGGTCGCTCAAGCTGCTGGCCAAGGAGCTCGAGGTCCCGGTCATCGCGCTCTCGCAGCTCAACCGGTCCTCCGAGCAGCGCACCGACAAGCGGCCGATGATCTCGGATCTGCGTGAGTCCGGTTCGATCGAGCAGGATGCCGATATGGTGCTGCTCATCCACCGTGAGGACATGTACGACCCCGAGTCCCCGCACGCCGGTGAGGCCGACATCATCGTCGCCAAACACCGCAACGGCCCGACCGGCGAGATCAAGGTCGCCTTCCAGGGTGCGCGCTCGCGGTTTGCGAACATGCCGCACTGACGGGGCGTTCCGGTCGGCGGGCGAACAGAAGTCGTGAAACGCGTCGTGGATCGCGAAGCTGCCACCGATCTGGCTTCCGTGACGTCAGAACACGAGGCGGCGATATTCGGCTCGTGCCTTCATCGCATGGATGATCTCAATCTCTCCGTCGTCCCATATGAGCACCACAATTTCGAGGAGTCTTCCCTTATTGTCGAGACCGATGCGCAGTTCCCGTCGCGGGTGCTCGTCATCCAGTGGGCCACCGGCGAGAACTGCCGTCGCGGCGCACAAGGCGTCTTCATCGCTGATCCCGTGCTTTCGAGCCGATGGCGAGACGATCACTTTGCTGACCACTCTCGCACTGCAGTGCGGATTGCGGTCGAGCGGTCCATGCCCTCGCGATCCGCGCGCTCCATCAGCTCTGCCAGCTCGGAGTCGGAAAAGCGTGTCGGAATGACCTGGGAGGCCTTCTCAGCACGGGGTGGCCGTCCCCAGCGCCGCTTCAGCTGATCGACGTCGTAACCGGCTTCTGCTTCGTCTGCCCAGGCCTGTACTTGCTCGTCCGAGACTTCGTGTCCATTGATAATGCGCTTCGACATACTTCTTATTGTATTACGTAATACGCTTTGAGGGAAGAGGAATTTCTCTATCTCGAGCGTCGGCAATAGACCCGGGGTAGCGGCTGTGGGTTTTGCCTAGAAGTCGGCGGGTCTCGGGGTGAGTCCCCGGTACGACTGACCATGCGGTCCAGTGAATGCGACGGGTTCGCCGTCGACTGCGAGGACGAACCGTCCCTTGGCCTGCTGGGCGACGCTTTCATCGAATTCCGGGAACGCGCCTGCGCCTTCATTGCTGATCCACACCACTGAGGGCTGCGCGGCCATCGAATCAGCAAACTTTCGGCGGGCTTCTGCATTCACGTAGGCGAGCACCGCCGAGTGGAACACAACGACGGTCGCTTCTGCCGGAGCCTCGGCGATGAGGGAATCGAGGTCGGTGAGCAGATTCCCGGTGACAATTCGGGGCGGGTCTGCGGCAACGATCTGAGAGGCTGCCCGCAGTCGTTGCCTTCGCGCCTCGTGCTCGGGCCAGATGAGGGACTCCAGCCATCGCATATCCGACTCACTAGTGACGTCGAGTGGGTTGAGGTCGAGACCAGCCCTCCACACCACCTCGGGAACAGAGTCGGGGACCGGAGGACCGGAGATCGTGCACGGCAGCACCACCGAGCTGGGGCCACCCGGCGGGTCGACGCGTACAGCACCGGCGTCGGTGCGGTAGTCATAGCTGTATCGGTCCGGATACAGACACAGTCCCGCCGATGCCCCAACCTCGATGAGCGCCAACGGACCTGGGATCTGTGTCAGCACCGGCAGCAAGGTGGCGCACCGGCTCGCCTCATTCGTCTGCGTAGCGTGAGACAGCATCACCGCGGTGACGGAATCCCAGTGGGAGATCAGCCATGATCGGAGGTCGGCGGCCGATACTGCTGTGCATCCGAGATGACGGGCCGCGGCGAAGAGCAGGTTCGGTTGGCGCTTGTCAGCCGGCCGGTTCGCAAGACGGTCGAGCAGCATCGGATCGTCGGCAATCCCATTGGCCCAGTCTTCGTAGATCGGGGAGACACCGCGAGCCTGGTAGCGGGCGAAGCTGCGGTAGGTACTGGCTGTCTCTTCAACCACGGAATTAAGGCTCTACTGACTGATCCGTGGGTGGTTGAGCGTGCCTGAGACGTGAGCACGCCGTCCTCCGCGTAGGTTTCTGAACAGTCACGAAACAGGAACCAGGGAATGGA
>NZ_JBHMAU010000131.1:0-83902 GCF_042429315.1 Brevibacterium otitidis
CTGGCGGCAACACCCCCCGGATCATCGATGACAGGGCAAGACAGCCATACCAGGGCCAGCGACCAGATCCTCTGGTGAGGACCTACCAATAAATGTAACGGGCTCGACATCAGCCCCGAGCTGCCCGCCGCTCCTGAGGCCCTCCGCACGCTCGTCCTCAACGCGACCCGTCCCTCCCCCAGCGAGCGGACACCGGACCTCGCTTCGTTCCTCGAGCAGCTGGCCGACGCCGAGCAGTCGCCGGAGCCGTCCTCCGAGCCGGACGTCGACCCGCTCGAGGCCCGTCCCGGCGACCTGCTCGGTGGCGGCCGCTTTGAGCTCGTCCGGCGACTGGGTCGAGGTTCCACTGCGGTCGGCCTGCTCGTTACAGACGCCACCGCGCCCGCGGCCGAGCGCGTGCTCAAGGTAGCGATCGACGACGCAGCCGCCTCGCGGCTCGCCGACGAGGCCGAAGTCCTCGAACGCCTCGACCACCCCCGCCTGGTCAAGCTTCTCGAAGGCCCGCTCACCCTGGGCGGCCGCAAGGCCCTCCTCCTGGAGTCGGCCGGAGCCCAGACCCTCTCCGAGGTCCTGCGCGAGCGGACCCGCCTGTCCCTCGACCTGCTGGAGCGCTACGGCACCGACCTGCTCGAGGCCCTCGCCGCCCTCGACAAGGCCGGTGTCGACCACCGTGACATCAAGCCGGCCAACCTCGGGGTGCGCACCACATCCCGCGGTATGAAGCACCTCATCCTCTTCGACTTCTCCCTCACCCGCGCAGCGGCCTCCGCGACCGAGGCCGGCACCCCGCCTTACCTCGATCCGTTCCTGTCGACCGAGAGCCGACCGCGCTACGACTCCCCCGCCGAGCGGTATGCCGCGACCGTCGTCCTCTTCGAGATGGCCACCGGCACCACACCCGTCTACGGCGACGGCACCGCCCACCCCGCGTCCATCCCCGACGAGGCGACGGTCCAGGCGTCGGCCTTCGACCGCACGATCGCCGGACCGATGGTCGCGTTCTTCACCAAGGCCCTCGCGCGGGACGCCGAGCAGCGGCACCACACCGTCGCCGACATGCTCCGCGAGTGGGAGGCCGCGTTCTCCCGTGGCGCGACCACCGTGCCCGACAACGCCGACGAGCTGGCCGCGTCGGCCACCCTCGACACCCCGCTGGCCAAGGCCGGCTTGTCCGCCCGGGCGCTGTCCGCGATCGAGCCGCTCGGGGTGTCCACGGTCGGTGACCTGGTGGCCGTCGACGCCGTCCGCCTCAACCAGCTCTCGGGCTCGGCCGATGTCACCCGGCGCGAGGTCAAGCGCCGTGCCAAGCAGTGGCGTACCCGGTTTGCCGATGCCGTGCGGGGGCTAGCAACGAGAACCCCTGCAACTTCCCTCCCCTCCCCCATCGACGCGGCCGAGCTGCTGATGAGCCACACCGGCAAGGGCCGCTCGGCGCCCCGCCAGGCGATGGCCCGTCTGCTCATGGGCGTCGGTGCCGACCTCGACGCCTTCGCCACCCAGGCCGAGCTGGCGGCCCACCTGCCCACGCCGGTCACTCCCGCCCGCGCCACCCAGCTGCTCACGGCGCTGCAGGACGGCTGGGCCGACAACGTCCGCACGCAGGACCTGCTGGTCAAGCTCGACTACGTCGTGCGCGAGCGCCTGCACGAGCTCGGCGGGGTCGCCACCGTCGACGAGCTCACCGACGCCTTGCTGCAGACGATGACCCCTCACGGTATGCCGTACAGCCGTGCGGAGCGCGAGGAGCACCGCCTCGTCCGGGGGCTGCTGCGGGTCGTCGTCGACCGGCAGCGCGCCCTGGTGCGCGCCGAGGCCGAGGACGAGGCCTGGCAGACCCGCCGCCGGGAGGGCCGGATGCGGCTGGTCGCCACCGACGCCGCCCTCATCGACCTGGCCGAATCGCTGGGCCGGGAGGCCGACCGGCTCGTCGCCACGAGCACCGGCGAGCAGCACGACCTGCTCGTCGCCGCCGACCTCGTCGCCGAACGCCTCGCCCCCTCCACTGTGCACGACGACGACGCCGCCCAGCCGCTCCTTGACAGCGGGCGCCGCGTCCGACTGGCGGCGGCCGTCTCCCAGCAGGCCGCGGCGTCCGGCGCCGGCGAGCTGCACCACCGCGACCTCCCCGCGGCTGCCGCGGTGGCGCACGCCCTACGTGGCGTCGCCGCCCACCAGCTGCTCAGCCCCCACTCGGTCAAAGACCGGGTCCGCGCCCGCTTCCCCGCCCTCCCGCCGCTGCCGGACCGCCCCGACCTCGACACCGTCGTGGCCGCCGCCGACCTCGGGCTCGTGTTCGACGCGGACAAACGTGCCTACCGCAGCATGACCGGCTCCACGGCCACCACCGGGCTGGACACCCGCCAGCCGACGCGCGTCGTCACGGACCTCGCCCCGGTCTCGACCGTCGGCGTCGTCGGTCAGCGGCTGCGCGACTCGCGCCGGAGCCGGTCCTTCCTGGCACTTGGCATCCCCGGCCACCGGCTCGAGCGGGCGACCCGGGTCCTGTCGCAGGAGTTCAGAGCTCTTGAGGTCGACCTGACCGAGGTCCTGCTCACCGCAGTGCGCCAGCAGGTGGAGCAAGCGGGTATGCGGTGGGCCACCATCGAGGCGGCGGACGCCGCCGAGCCGGGGACCCGGCCGGCCCAGGGTCTCGCTGCCCTCGTGGAGCGCTCGCTGCCGTCCGTCACCACGGCCGTCGAGGAGGCGATGGACGCCGCCGGCGAGACCGAGCAGCCGGTGCTGCTCACCGAGGCGTCCTCCCTCGCCCGCTACGGCCACCTCGGGGTCCTGGCCCAGTGGACCGACCTGACCCGACCACGTCGTCAGGCGGTCTGGCTGGTCGTGCCCCAGCTGCGCAACGTGCGCGGCCCGGTCCTTGACGGGCGACCGGTGACCCTCAACTCCCCCGGACAGTTCCTGGCCCTGGATACGGAGTGGATCGACTCCCGGGACCAGGCTCTCCAGCAGACCACCACTCCGACCGCAGCAGGAGCGACCACGTGACCGCGACCGACCGTCTCACCCCCGACCTCAAGGCCCAGGTCCTGGCGCTGGAGGACGACCTGCGCAAGCGGGTCGGCGAGGACGCCGCCCTGAAGCAGCGCTGGCAGGCCGAGCATCGTGACGCGCTGGAGGCACAGCGCACGGCCGCGTCGTGGACGGAGTTCCTCCAGGACCGGCTCACTCAGGCGGCCGTCGCGTGGGCGCTGACCAGCGTCTTTATCCGCTTCTGCGAGGACAACGGACTCGTGGCGCCGGTGTGGATCGCAGGTCCCCCGGACCGGCGTCAGGAGGCCCTGGACGCCCAGCTCGACTACTTCCGCCAGCACCCGGAGGAGACGGATCGCGACTGGCTGCTCCAGGCGGTCCGCCACCTCAGACAGCTCCCCGCCACCGCCGCCCTTGTCGATGACCACTCTCCGCTGTGGCAGGTGGCCCCTTCCGGGCAGGCCATCACCAGGCTCCTGGACTTCTGGCGGGCCAAGGACGACCACGGCGAGCTCGTCCACGACCTGCGCGACGAGACGCTGTCCACCCGGTTCCTCGGCGACCTCTACCAGGACCTGTCCGACCACGCCAAGAAAACGTACGCGCTCCTGCAGACGCCCGTCTTCGTCGAGGAGTTCATCCTCGACCAGACCCTGGAGCCCGCCCTAGCCGAGCGGCCGCTCGAGGGTTTCCGACTCATCGACCCCACCTGCGGCTCGGGCCACTTTCTGCTCGGCGCCTTCGACCGGTTCGTCGACAAGTGGCGTGAGCAGGACCCAGGCCTATCCGATGCGGATGTCGTGGAGCGCTCCCTCGACGCCGTGCACGGCGTCGACGTCAACCCTTTCGCCGTCGCCATTGCACGTTTCCGCCTCACCGTGGCCGCGACGAAGCACAGTGGTCTCACCAGCCTGGAGAATGCCCCATCCTTCCCGCTGCACCTGGCCGTGGGCGACTCGTTGCTTCACGACCGCAGTGAGGAGCTTAACTACGGACCGTTCGATGCCGACGCCCAGATCAGCGGTTTCACCTACACCGTGGAAGACCTTGAGAAGCTCCGCAGCCTCCTACGCGCCGGCAGCTACGACGTCGTTGTCGGCAACCCGCCGTACATCACGGTCAAGGACAAGACGCTCAACCAGCGCTACCGCGAGATCTACGACACCTGCAAGGGCACGTACGCCCTCACCGTCCCCTTCATGGAGCGCTTTTTCGAACTCGCTAAACCCGCCCGTGCCGGTGAGCCCGCCGGGTGGACCGGGCAGATCACCTCGAACTCGTTCATGAAGCGCGAATTCGGCTCCAAGATCATCGAAGAGTTCCTCGTCCGCAAGGACCTGCGCCTCGTTGCCGACACTTCTGGTGCGTACATCCCCGGCCACGGCACCCCCACCGTCATCATCACTGGTCGCAACCAGGCACCTCTCGCTGACACCGTGCGCGCCGTTCTGGGGGTGCGTGGCGAGCCCGGCCGGCCTGCCGAGCCCGAGAACGGACTGGTATGGCGTGCCCTAGCCGACCACGTCGACGCATCCGGGTACGAAGACGAGTGGGTCACCGTCGCCGATCTCGACCGGTCGGTTCTCGGAACCCATCCGTGGAGTCTCACCGGAGGCGGAGCTTCCGATCTGTTGGCCGTTCTTAACAATTCCTCTGCGCACTTGGGCGAGCGCATAGTAAGCGTTGGACGGACCACAGTCGTTGGAGAGGATGACGCGTGGGTCACAACGAGTAGCCGGATTCGCTCCATGGGGCTAGAGCACGCGACTAGGCCGCTGGTGGTGGGTGAGAATGTGAGGGACTTCGCTCTTCCGGACCTCGTCGACATCTGGTGGCCGTACGAGGACGTCTTCGGCCCGACCTGGGTCCCCGAGTCCCACCCTATTCCAAGCAAGGTCCTGTGGCCAGCGCGTAGCCTTCTCAAGCGTCGTGTAATTTTCGGGCAGTCGTTGGCAGAACGAAACCGTCCGTGGTATGACCATCTGGAGTGCTACGTCTCGAAGATGCGCACGCCGTTCTCAATCACGTTCGCGGAGGTGGCAACGCACAACCACTTCGTTTTGGACCGGGGCGGCAAGGTGTTCAAACAGACTGCACCAGTGATCAAGTTGCCGGCGGAGGCGACCGAAGATGAACACCTGGAGCTGTTGGCGCTGCTGAACAGTTCGACCGCATGCTTCTGGCTTAAGCAGAATTGCTACCCGAAGGGCGGAGACCCTATCGGCCAGGACGGTGCGCGAGTGTCGCAACAACCCTGGTCAGACAGATACCAATTCAATGGCGCGAACGTGCAGGCTGTCCCCCTGCCATCCAGACTCCCGCTGGACAAGGGACGCTTACTCGACGCACTCGCCCAACAGTCTCTCGCCAAATCTCCGGCTGCTATAGCGGACGAAAGCACACCGACCGCATCCGCACTCACTCAGGCGCGGATGGCGCACACTCACCTGCGTGGTCGCATGATCGCAGAGCAAGAGGAGCTGGACTGGCAGGTGTACCACCTATACGGCCTGCTCGATCAAGACCTTAACTACTCCGGTGATGACCTGCCTGACGTTGCACTTGGTGAGCGCGCATTCGAAATCGTGTTAGCCCGCAAGGCCGCGGCATATGAGGTCGATACCTCATGGTTCGAACGCCACCGGTCGACCCCGGTGACGGAAATCCCGGGCCGGTGGCCCGCGGCATACCGTGAGCTGGTGCAGCGGCGGATCGACCTGATCGAGTCGGACCGATCGATCGGGCTGCTGGAGCGGCCTGAGTACAAACGTCGGTGGGCCTCCGAGCCGTGGGACAAGCAGCAGGAGCGCGCGCTGCGCGGGTGGCTGCTGGACCGGCTGGAGGACCGGAAGTACTGGTTCGACGCCCAGGGCCGCCCAGCCCCACGCAGCATCGCCCAGCTCGCCGACCTCGTCGCCCGCGATTCTGAGGTGATGGACGTCCTGGCTCTCTGGGAGGGCCGACGCGACCTGAAAGTCACCGATTCGCTCACCCGCTTGCTAGTGGACGAGGCGGTGCCCTACCTAGCGGCATACCGACTCAAGGAGACCGGCCTGCGCAAGCGCACCGCGTGGGAGCACACCTGGGACCTGCAGCGCCGCGAGGACGCCGGGGAGAAGGTCGGGACCATCCCCGTGCCACCGAAGTACACCTCCGCCGACTTCCGCAAGGCGTCCTGGTGGCAGGCGCGTGGCAAGCTCGATGTGCCCAAGGAGCGGTTCATCCTCTACCCCGACGCCGGACGCGCGACCGACCCGACCGCGCTGCTCGGCTGGGCAGGATGGGACCACGCCGAGCAGGCGCTCGCGCTGAACATCATCATCGGCGCCCGCGAGGCTGAGGGCGTTGACGACGAACAGCTCGTCCCGCTCGTCGCCGGCCTGGCCGAGCTGCAGCCGTGGGTGGAGCAGTGGCACTCCGAGGCCGACCCCACCTACGGCATGCCGATGGCCGAGTTCACTCGGGAGCAGCTGCGCGACAAGAGCCTGCAGGTCGGCAAGACAGCCGAGGAGCTTGCTGCGTGGCGGCCGGCGCCGACGCGGCGCGGGCGACGGGCCAGGAGCTGACTATGGCGATCCTGAGACACCTGCTGGGCTTCATCTCGGTCGATGGGTTGCTGGGCGCGGATGCGCCAGCCCTCCGCATCCCTGACTTCCAGCGGCCGTACTCGTGGACGCCTCGCATGGCCGCGCAGCTGTTCACCGACATCGCTGACGCCCTCAGCCATCGCCCAGACCAGCCCTATGTCATGGGGACGGTCATCCTGCTCAGACGGGAGGGCGAGACCCATTTCGAGGTGGTCGACGGGCAGCAGCGGCTCCTGACCCTCCACGTGCTACGAAGCCTCCTACGAGGACAACGAGTCACGGATCTCGAGTACGGCAGCACCCCTGTGCACCTCGTCTACCAGGAGCTGCACCGACAGGTCGAGGGTCTCAGACACCGGGACGGAGACCTCGCCCGCTACAGCAACTTCCTGGACTCCAAAGCCCAGGTCCTGCGCATCGTCACCGACGATGAGGACGAGGCCTTCCAGTTCTTCGACTCGCAGAACTTTCGTGGCAAGACCCTGCGCCCGCACGACCTGCTCAAGGCCTACCACCTGCGTGAGATGGCGGACTCCAGCACCTCGGAGCAGCGCGCCGTGGTTGAGGAGTGGGAGAAGGCGCAGGAGAACGACCTCGACCGGCTTTTCGGCACCTACCTGGCACGCATCCACTGGTGGAGCCGAAACCAGCCCGCCCGCGCGTTCACCCCGGACGACCTGGACATCTTCAAAGGAATTGGGCGCGCGACGCGCGGTCTCCCGGGCGCGGAGTACCACCGGGCGGCCAAGGCCGTCCTGCCCGGGCTCCAGGAGTGGGCGACTCCGTCCGCCGATGTCGAGACGCTGCGAAACCTTAAACGAGCGCAGCACCAGCTGGATGCCCCGGTCGCTGCTGGCCGATCGTTCTTCGACTACGCCGCGTTCATGCTGGCTGAGTGCCAGCGCCTCGACGACGAGTTGTTTGCCCCCACGGTCGGTGGGGACTGGTCGGCACCGGACCTGAGCGAGTTCCGCGATGGTGCCCGCTACCGGTTCTGCCGGGAGCTGTACGTCGCCGCCGCCCTCTACTACACCAACAAGTATGCAGAGGCAGACGCGGCGCAGACCCGGCGCCGGCTGTTCCGGTGGGCCTACGGACTGCGGTTGGCCTACGAGCGTCTCGGCTGGAGATCCACCGACAACTACGCACTGGGTAGGGAGACGCTGACCAGCAGAGAGGGCATCAACCTGTTCGCAACCATCCGTGACACCCTCGACCCTCGGCTCGTGCCCCTGGAGAACATCCGCATCCTCGAGTCGGCCCGGTCGGGCAACGAGCAGGACGAGCGACTCCGGACGCTCTTGACGGAGGTGGCCTGACATGACCGGCGTCTCTACCCGTAAGAGAGTTCTGCCTCTTGCGGTCGGCGAGCTCTTCTCCGTCCACTCCGACAGGTACTCCATCCCGCTCTACCAGCGGAACTACACCTGGGGCGAGGAGCAGATTCACCGTCTGCTCCACGACGTGCTCGACGAGGCGGAGCGTGAGAATCCCAACGACTACTTCCTGGGCAACCTCGTGGTCGCACCACCAGACGAGTTTTACGACCCGTTCGACGTCATCGACGGACAGCAACGCTTGACGACCCTGTACATCCTGCTGTCCCGGCTGCGGCGCATCCCGGAGCTGCGTAGCACGGTCGGCGAGCTGCAGCCGCTCGTGTACGAGGCCCGGGAGAAGGCCACACTCGCTCTGCGCGGGATGGATGGCCGTGGGCCCGTCGACGCCGATGGGCCAGAGCGCGAGGACTCCGGGATCCTGCGAGCGGTGAAGGTCATCGACCAGTTCCTCAACGATCCCGCGACGAGCAACCGCTTCCTGACGCCCACGGTCGTCGACTACCTGCTCCGGCGCGTTCTGCTCATCCGTATGCCGATCGACCGCACGACCGATCTCAACAGGTACTTCGAGATCATGAACACCCGTGGTGCACAGCTGAGTCCTGTAGACATCGTCAAGGCCCGGCTCCTGCGCTACCTGACCGACCCGCTCGACCGGGCGTTGCTGAATCACGTGTGGACAGCATGCTCCGACATGGAGCACTACGTGGCGATGACCGTGACCGCGGGTGACACCGCATGGCGCACCGACGTCTTCGGCCACGACTGGGAGGGCTTACCGACGGCTGACTTCGCGACGTTGCGTGCCCTCCTGGTCGACCGACAATCCGACATCTCCGAGCAGGGAGCAGCTGCACCGGAAGCAGGCTCGTCCACCGCGTTGACCTTCGGTGACGCACTGGCCGCCTATGCCCGCGTTCCTGCCACCAGCGAGCCAAGGGACCGCGAGGGCGACGACCGCTTCACCTCGCAGATCACCTTCCCAACTTTGCTGCTGCACGTCCTTGCCGTGCGCAGAGCCGAGGACGAGGGACAGGGGGATGACCGCCAGCTCGACGACAAGCTTCTCGTCAACAGGTTCTCCAGCCGGCTGGAGGCACTCCACCCTGAACAACGAGCAGCATGGGTACGTCGATTCACCACCGACCTGCTGCGGATCCGCCACCTCTTCGACACCTACATCCTCAAGCGCGACGCCACCCTGACCACAGGACACGAGTCGACGACGGACGACGAGCCCGGGAGTTGGTCCCTGTACCGCCTTTCACGCACGGAGAGCAGAGGGAAGAGCACTCCGCGGTACCGGCCCACGTTTGCCGACGACGAGTCCGGGGCCGGTCCCGGCAGCCTGCAACGCCGGATCCTGCTCCTCCAGTCAGCGCTGCGCATCACCTACACCTCTCCCCGCACGATGCACTGGGTCACCGACGTGCTCCGCTACGTCACCCATTGCGCGGATCAGGGCAGCGAAGTGACGGCACGGGGGCTGCTCGACCAGCTCGAGTCGTTCAGCCTCGCCCGGCTCGACGATGCGCTGCTGCCCAGGTCGGGACCGACCCTGCCGACGCCGGTGACGAGCCCGGACGGCCTACCCGTCGGGTTCGCCCTCCCACGCATCGTCTTCACCTACCTCGACTACCTCTTGGTGGAGGAGCTGGACAGGTGGGACTTCACCTTCGCCTACCGCACCTCGCTGGAGCACTTCTCCCCGCAGCAGGAGGACTCCGAGCACGCCTCCGAGGAGTACCACGTGCGCGACCGCAATCGCCTGGACTGGCTCGGCAACCTTGCGCTCGTGACGGTCAGTGCGAACTCGAAGTTCAGCAACTACCAGCCTTCGGAGAAGGCCAACAACCAGGCCGCGCGCCGCCAGAGCCTGAAACTCGACCTGATGGCCCGTCAGGCCCAGGCCGGCAGCTGGAACGACGAGGACATCGAGGCCCACCATCGCCGCATGGTGGGACTGCTACGGACCGCCCTTGCCAACCGGCCCGCGACCCAAGACCTGTATCCGCCCGCAGCCACGACAGGGAGGGACACCCCGTGACCGCATTGCTCAAGGACGTCATCACCATCCCCGACCGGGCAGGTGACGAGGACTACGTTCTCCGCCTGACCGACAGCGTCGGCGCGGGTGCGAGCCAGACGCTAAACCTCTACGTCGTCACCGACGAGATCGCCGCCGCCTTCGACCAAGCACTCGGTCTGGTGTCCGAGGCGATCTCCTCCGACGTGAGCCGTGGTGCCTTCCTCACCGGGTCCTTCGGCTCGGGTAAGAGCCACTTCATGGCCGTGCTGCACGCGCTGCTGCGCCAGGAGCCCGCGGCACGGGCCAAGACCGAGCTGCAGCCAGTCGTTGCTCGCCACGACCCTCAGTTGCGCGACAAGAAGGTGCTGCCGCTGGTGTTCCACCTGCTCGGGGCGGAGTCGCTGGAGCAGGCCATCTTCACCGGCTACATACGGCAGGTGCAGGCCCTGCACCCCGACGCGCCGCTGCCAGCTGTGCACGAGTCGGACGGGTTGCTCGCCGACGCCGAGCGGATGCGCACCCAGCTCGGGGACGACACCTTCTTCGCCGGCCTGAACGGCACTCAGGGCGAGAGCGCGGATGACGAGTGGGGCGCGGTCCTCGGGACCGGCACGTGGACGAGGGAGACCTACGACCAGGCCCGGGCAGCCACGCCGGACACTGAGCAGCGCCAGCGGCTGGTCACTGCCCTGGTGGAGCGCTACTTCGGCTCCTACACCCGGCAGGCGACCTACCTTGACCTGGACACCGGGCTCGCCGCGATCTCCAGCCACGCCAAGAGCCTGGGCTACGACGCCGTCGTGCTCTTCCTCGACGAACTCGTGCTCTGGCTCGCCTTCTCGGTGCAGGACCAGTCCTTCTTCCGCCGGGAGAGCCAGAAGATCACCAAGCTGGTCGAGTCGGGCACCGGCCGTCGCGCCGTCCCGATCATCTCCTTCGTCGCCCGCCAGATGGACCTGCGACGCTGGTTCGCCGACGCCGGGGCCAGCGGCGCCGAACAGGAGGCCCTCGACCGGGCCTTCCGCCACCAGGAGGGTCGCTTCTCCACCGTCAAGCTCGGTGACGACAACCTGCCCTACGTCGCCAAGCAGCGGCTGCTGCTGCCCAAGAACGCCGAGTCTGAGCGCATCCTCACCGAGGCTTTCGAGCACCTCGAGCGGCGCCCCGAGGTGTGGGACGTCCTGCTCGACGGCGTCAACACCGACGAGGCCCACCGCGGGGCCGACGAGGTCGCCTTCCGCCGGACCTACCCCTTCTCCCCCGCCCTCGTTTCCACGCTGCGCAGCCTGGCCAGCGTCATGCAGCGCGAGCGCACCGCGCTGAAGGTCATGCAGCAGATGCTCGTCGATCGTCGCGAGACGCTGAGCGTGGACGACGTCATCCCGGTCGGTGATGCCTTCGACTACATCGTCAACGGCCAGCAGCCGCTGGACGCGCAGGCGGCCGCTCTCTTCCGCGCCGCCCGCACCCTGTATGCCGAGAAGGTGCAGCCGCTGCTGCTGTCCACCCACGGCCTCACCCGCGACGACCTGGACCGGGCCGAGGACGGCAGCGGTGCCCTGCCCGCCGCATACCTCGCCGACGACCGTCTGGCCAAGACCCTGCTGCTGTCCGCGGTCGCACCCAACGTGCCCGCGCTGAAAGGACTGACGCCCTCCCGGCTGGCCTCGCTCAACCACGGGTCGATCCGCTCCCCCCTGCCCGGCAACGAGCGCACCATCGTGCTCGGCAAGGTCAAGAGCTGGTCTGCCAGCATCCCGGAGATCCACGTCGAGTCCGACCAGCGAGACCCGGTGATCCGCGTGCAGCTCGAGGACGTCGACTACGAGTCGATCGTCGACCGCGCCAAGGGCGAGGACAACCCCGGCCGTCGCCGCGAGCTCGTCAAGTCGCTCGTCGCCGAGATGCTGGGCGTGGAGCTGGGCAATGCCGACGTGCTCGGCGCCCACACCGTCCAGGTCGTCTGGCGCGGGTCCCGTCGTGACGTCGACCTCGTCTTCGGCAACGTCCGGGACAGCTCCTGGCTCACCGACGACCACTTCGCCTCCCGACCAGGCACCTGGCGCTTCGTGCTGGATCACCCCTTCGACGAGGAGGGGCACTCCAGTGCCGAGGACTTCTCCCGGCTCGACCGCCTGCTCAGCACCGGGCAGCCGCAACGGACCGTGGTGTGGCTCCCGCACTTCCTGTCCGCCGACAAGATGCGCGACCTGCGCCGTCTTGTCATCCTGGACTGGCTGCTGGAAGGCACCGGCGAGCGCTGGTCCAGCCACGCCGACCACCTCAGCGAGGTAGACAGGGCCACCGCCAGGCACATCCTCCAGGCCCAGCACAGCTCCCTGCGTGAGTCCCTCATCCGGGCGCTGGAGCAGGCGTATGGCGTGCTCGCGCCGTCCGGCGGCGTGCTCGCCGACGAGTCGCACCACGAGCGGGTCCTCACCAGCCTGGACCGGTCCTTCGACCCCGGCACGCCGCGAGGGACCGGTCTGCGCTCGGCATACCTCGACCTGGCCGACCGTGCCTACACCGCCACCTATCCCGGCCACCCCGAGTTCGAGCCTGGCGACGTGGAGGTGCGGGGCGTGGAGCTGAAGGCCGTCCATGCACACCTGGTGCGAGCGATGGCTGACCCGCAGAAACGGGTGCCGCTGCAGGGCGACGTCAAGGGCGTCCGGCGGGTGGCCAACGCGCTCGGGGTGGGCAAGGCCGCCGAGACCCACTTCATCTTCGGTGACGACCGGTTCACCCCCTGGGGCTCCGAGCTCGCCCGGGCGCTCGGCGCAGCCAGCATCGACCCCAACGCCCCCGTCACCGTCGCCGAGATCCGACGCTGGATCGACCAGGTCACACCGGCTCGGGGCCTCCGGCAGGAGGTCAGCGACCTGGTGGTGCTCGCCTGGGGCCTGCTGCGTCAGCGGTCCTGGTGGCACCGTGGCGCCTCCATCGAGGCACCAGACCCGGGCAAGCTGCTGCCGGAGATGGAGCTCCGACTGCAGCCCATGCCGACGTCGTCCGAGTGGACCGCGGCCACCAAGGGCGCCGCCGAGCTGTTCGGGGTGCCCGCCTCACCGTTCCTCACGCCGCAGGCGGTGGCCACGCTGGTCACCCAGGTCCGGGACAAGGCGAAGGAGCTCAGCGCACCCGCGCAGAAGCTCGTCGGCGAGCTGGAGCGCGCCTACGGCCGTCTCGGATTGCCGACCGACGAGACCGGACGGACCGACGACCGACTGGTCACAGCCCGCCGGGCGGCCACCGTCGCACAGTCTCTGCAGCACCTGCAGGGGGTCGAGATGGTCCGTCGGCTGGGTGCCGAGGTTGAAGCCGGTCGAGGAAGCGCTGTGGGCAACAGCCTCACTCAGGCTGGGGCGGTCGCCGCATCGCTCGAGCGTTTCCGATGGGAGCGGCTCGAGCCGCTTCGTGCTGCCGAAGGCGACGCCGCGGCTCAGCAGATCCTGGGTCAGCTCAAGAGCGACCTGACCTCTGATGAGATCGTCGCCCGTGCCGCCGAAGCTCTGCAGCGGGCAGACAACGACGCGTTCGAGTGGGCGGTGAACCGGCGGCCGGTCACCCCACCAGAGCAAGTGACCCCGTACCGGCCGTCGAAGAATGACCCGAACGATGTGCCGGTGACGCCCGGCCCTGGCGGACGCGTCAGCGACACCTACGTGCAGCGGTTCGCCGGCGCCTCGGGTGACAGTGACGAAGTCGTTGCTGACCTGCGGGAGTTCCTGCGCACCCACGCCGGCAAGCAGGTCGAGGTCACCTGGCGGGTGGTCGAGTGACCACGACGCAGCGCGAGGAGCGTCAGCTCGCCGGCTCCATCACCATGCCGGTGGTGCGTGCCATGCTCGGCGACGCGGCCGCCCACGACTACGGTCCCGCCCACCGGGACGCGGCCTCGGTGCTGGGCATCTACGCCGACCCCGCGAGCATCGAACCCACCACGCTGGAGCACCACGGGGTGCCGGTCCACGTCGTGCCGTGCATCTCCGCACTGGCCGTGCGTCAGGCACTCCTGGCCCACAAACCGGGGAGCTGGCTCGTAGTGGTCACCGACCGGCCGGAGGAGGACCTCGGGGTCGGAATCCTCGCGCACCTGGCCGGTCACAAGCTGCGCACGCCCGACCCCTGGGACTCGGTCCGACAACAGTTCGCCGCCACTGGGCTCGAGGCCCCCCTCTATGCGCAGCCGGGCAGTCGGGCACTGGCTAACGGACTGCTGCTGTGCCGTCCAGAGGAAGGGTGGCCCCCGGCCCCGGCCGGCACGCTCACCCGCGACCACGCCCTCGCCTCCGTCGGGCGAGCGTGGCTCGACGTGCCGCGGCGCAGCCTGGACGCGCTGGGCGTCTTGCGCTGGACGGCAACACCAGGACTCAACGGCCGGATCGCGGACCTGCGGGCGCTGGCCGGGGATGAGCTGACCGATGCCACGTTGAGCTGGATCTGCTCCGGCGCCGGGGCAGCCGGACCGCCGCTCCAGCACCTGCTCCGCCGCGGTGAGGTCCAGGACGCGGTGCCGCTCGGGCTGGTCCTCGCTCTGCTGGTCCCGCCTACGGACGATCCCGGGGCACCGGGCCAACCCCACGGCGCTGGGGAACGGCATACCCGCGAGCTCGGACTGGCCCGCCTCGCCCACCGCTGGCAGGGCACACCGCCCACGCCCGAGGCCCTCCGGTCGCTGGGAAGCTCCGCGACCCAGGTCGTCAGCGACCTGGTGCGGGACCGCACCACCCGCGACCAGGCCCGCCAGCTGCTGCACCGCGCCGACGCACTGCTCTCCGAGATCGACGCGACGGAACTGTCCGTGTACTCGCCCGTCCTGCCGAGCGGACTGGGCGCCCGTCTCCTCACCGTTACAGAGCAGCTGAGGACGGCCATCTATGGTTTGACCGAAAGGGCGGGCGAGCCGGCTGAGGTGGCCGACCAGGTGGCACGGCATACTTCCGGGATCGAGTCGGCCTGGACCGCGGTCGGTCGACACGTCCTGGGCGACCCCGAGGGCACCGGCATGACCGACGCCCGGCTCGCGCCGGTGCACGCTGCCGTCCGACTGTCCCGCTGGCTCGCGCTGCCTCCGGAGCCCATGGGCACCGACCTCGCCTCCCTCGCACTCAGACAAGGCACCACCGACGCCTGGGTGGATGCCGCCGTCAACGACGCGCACGAGGGGGTCGCCGACCCTCGGCTCGCCGAGGGTCTGACCTCGGTGCTGGGGCTGGTCCAGGCGGTCCGGGACACGCACGACCGTGCCTTCGCGGAGGCGCTGGCCCGGTCAGTCCGGGACGACGCCGGCAGCGTCGAGGGCTATCTGACGCCGCCCGGTGGCACCGACCGTGTGTGGTTGCTGGAGCACTTGCTGCGTGGTGTCGTCGTCCCCATCGCCAAGGCAACGCGGACGCTGCTGCTCGTCCTGGACGGGATGAGCACGGGCGTGGCCACCGAGATTGTCGACGACGTCCTCGCGCGGGGTGAAGGCTGGCAGGAGGCGCTCCTCCCCCAGGCGCACGTGCGCGCGACCGGCCTGGCCGTGCTGCCCTCGCTCACCGAGGTCAGCCGAGCGTCTCTGCTGTGCGGCGAGCTGACCATCGGTGGGCAGGACCGCGAGCAGTCCGGGTACGCCGCGCTCGTCTCGGCGCTGGGGCTGCGGAGCCCGAAGATCTTCCACAAGAAGCCGCTGGACTCCTCCCAGCCAGGCTTCGCCGTGGCCGACGATGTCGCACTGGAGATCTCGGACGGTGACCAGCAGCTCGTCACCTGCGTCCTCAACACCATCGACGACGCCCTCGACCGCAGCCACCCAGCCGGGACGGTCTGGACCGCCGACGCTGTCAAGCACCTGCGCCCGCTCCTGGAGCGCGCTCTGGCTGCCGGACGCACGGTGGTGCTGACCGCCGACCACGGGCACGTCGTCGAGCGGCGGCAGGGGACGCAGCGCAGTGTCCCGGACATCTCGAGCGGCCGATCCCGTGCCGCGACGCCTCCGCCCGGTATGGACGAGATGCTCGTCACGGGGACACGCGTGCTCAAGCACGAGGGTCATGCGGTCCTCCCCACCTCGGAGCGGCTGCGGTACGGACCGCTCAAGGCTGGCTATCACGGTGGTGCGACCCCCGCCGAGGTGGTCGTCCCTGTCGTGGTGCTTGTGCCCGGCACGGAGGCGCCTGAGGGCAGCGGGCTGCAACTGGCGCGAACGACGCAGACGCCCCGATGGTGGACGGTCGCGCCCACCGAGGCCGCGACTGTTCAGGTGGAGGCACAACCTGCCCGCGCCCGCAGGAAGGCATCGAAGCCGTCTCCCCCGCCCCAGGAGGATGCACTCTTCGAGACACCTTCTGCTGGTGCCCAGCCGGTAACTCCGTCGGCGACGCGGGAGGTGTCTGTCGGTGAGGCCGTGGTGAGCTCCGAGGTGTTCGGCCAGCAGAAGGCTGTGGCTGGCCGACTCTCGCTGGACGACACGCAGGTCCGGGCCGCCCTCGAGGCGCTGGCCGCGGCTCCGGGCACCCGGTTGAGCGGGACCCAGCTCGCCGGTGTGCTGGGCATCCCGCCCGCCCTGGTGCGCGGTGCTACGGCGCAGCTGTCCCAGCTGCTCAACGTCGAGAGCTACCCCGTGCTGCGCACCGAGGGCACGACGGTGATCCTCGACGTTCCGCTGCTACGCGAACAGTTCGTTGGGTGAGTGCCTTGTCTTACCCTTCCGGCATGAACAACGCTGCGACGTACGGGTCGGACATGTCGCCCTACGAGGAGAAGGCCTGGGCTGACCTTCAGGAGTACTGGCAGAAGAAGGCCGAGCGCAGGACTTTGCCCCCCGCAGTCAGGAACGCTGCCAACGCTGCCGGCAACAAGGTCGGCAATACCGCGTCCAGCGCGCGGAACTTCGTGAGTAGCAAGACCCCCACCGTGTTGAAGGACGCAGGAGGCGCCGCTGTCGACCTCACCCTCGAGCCGACGCTGAAAGCCGTGGTGGGCTTGCTGGAGAGGGTCACCGAGACGATCCACGAGTTCAGCGACCCCAGCAACGTCCTTGCTTTTCACCAGGACAAGGGTCGACCAGTCACGACGATTGCCGACCTGCAAGCGCTCGATCTGGAGGACCTGGACTCCTTTACGAAGGGGTCGGTGTGGAGGTGGCGGTCCACTGGTCTCGTCGAGGGAGGAGCCATTGGCGCCCTTACTTTCATACCGGTGGGAGGCTCAATCGCCGCGATCGGTCTGGATCTCGTGGTGATGCACGCGCTGACGACTGCTGTCGCCACGCAGGCTGCCTACGCCTACGGGATCGATCCCACGACCGACGCGGGACAAGAGCACGTGAATCGCATGCTCCGCAAGGCATGGGCCGCCTAGGTGTAGTTCCTCGGGAGGTTGTGAACGGGATTTGAGGTCAGAGAAGACCCCCGGTATCGAGGTGGGTAACGACACGCACCCTGACCCGGAGGTCTTCCATGACACACCGTAACGCCCCGATGACCGTTGAGGGTAGGCGCCGGCTCGTCTGTCTTGTTGTCGATCACGGCTGGTCCCAGCGACGCGTTGCTGAACGCTTTCAGGTGTCCCCGGCAACGGTGTCTCGCTGGGTGAGTCGGCACCGGGCAGGGACCGGTTTGGCTGACCGCTCGAGCCGTCCGCACCACAGCCCGAACAGGCTCAGCGCACGTACCGAGCGACGGATCATCGCGCTGCGGTTCAACCGCCGATGGGGGCCGCACCGGATCGGCTACCGCCTGCACGTGCCACGCTCGACTGTCGGGCGGGTCCTGGCCCGCTATCGGATGCCTAACCTGGAGTGCATCGATCAGGCCACCGGCTTGCCGGTCCGCCGACCTGCGCCCTGTCGCTACGAAGCCGGGCAGCCTGGCAAGCTGGTCCACGTTGATGTCAAGAAGCTTGGCCGCATCCCTAACGGTGGCGGATGGCGGGCCCATGGCCGCGGATCGGGCCAGGACCGGAAGGTCCAGTCCTCACGGGGCAAGGCTGCCCGTGCCGGGCAGCCTTCGTCGCGGGGGTATCGGTACCTGCATCACGCCGTCGATGACTACTCCCGGCTGGTCTACTCCGAGATCCTTGACGACGAGAAGAAGCACACCGCGGCCGGGTTTTGGACTCGTGCCCGGGCGTTCTTCACCGGGATCGGCGTGAGCGTAGAAGCAGTCATGACGGATAACGGGGCTTGTTACCGGTCCGGAGACTTCCAGCGAGCCCTCGGAGATGGGGTCCGGCACAAACGGACGAGGCCTCGCCGTCCGCAGACGAATGGGAAAGTCGAGCGGTTCAACCGGACGCTGATGAACGAATGGGCCTACGCGAGACCGTATGCCAGTGAGAGTGCTCGCGAAAACTCGTACGCAGCGTTCTTGCATGACTACAATCACCATCGAGCCCACACCGCGATTGGGGGACTCTCACCAGCAGACCGCGTTCACAACCTCACCGGGAAGTACACCTAGGCGCCGAAGGCAGGCACTGTGAAGAGCGCGAAGAACGCCTTCGTCATGGGACAGGGCCGGGTGAACTGGAGCCAGAGATTCCGCAGCGACCACCGGATCGCCGCGGCGGTGGAAAAACTGCTGAAGCAGGTGAACCCCGGGCAGCACGTCCCGATCCAGAAGGTCGTGACAAAGATGCCTTACCTGGGTGCCGTCACCGCCGCCGGAGTGAACAGCACGGTGCTTGCGTCGATGGCCAAGAACTCGATCCACTACAGCCGGACGATGCACCTGGCTACCAAGCACGGGCTTGCGCTGCCCGCGAACCTGAAGTGACGCGGCTTTCGCCATCCCACCTACACTCCGGAACATGTCTACCGCCGTTAGCCATCGTCGACGCAAAGAGGTGATCGACGCGCTGCGACGCGGCACGGTGCCGGGACAGGGACTGGACATCCTCGCCGTCGGTCTGGACCGGTTTGGAGCGGCGCTGTCCGCTGAGCTGGACACCGTCGCTGGCGGCGGTTCGGTGTTCAAGGCGGTGCGCGGCGAGTACGGCGCGGGCAAGACCTTCTTCACCCGCCACCTCGCCGAGAAGGCCTCAAGCCGTGGTTTCGCTACGGCCGAGGTGCAGATCTCGGAGACGGAGACGCCGCTGCACAGGTTGGAGACGGTCTACCGCCGGGTCACGGAGTCTCTCCGCACGGCATCTGTGGCGCCCAGCGCTTTCCGGTCCGTGCTCGACTCCTGGCTGTTCACCCTCGAGTCCGACGCCGTGATGGCCGACCCCCAACTTGCCGAGGCGGAGCCGAACCGGGTCGCCGAGGCTGTCGACGCCTTGCTGGACCAGCGTCTGGCAGCCGTGTCCTCGCGCACGCCGACCTTCGCCATGGCGCTGCGGGCATACCGCCAAGCAGTCACGGACAACGACTCTCCGACCGCAGACGCGTTGGCCGCGTGGCTGGGTGGTCAGCCCCACGTGGCCGCCGCCGCCAAGAGGGCTGCCGGCGTCCGTGGCGACCTAGACCACTTCGGTGCCATGGCGTTCCTCCAGGGCCTGCTCCTGGTCCTGCGCGACGCCGGCCACCCCGGGCTCCTGCTGGTGCTCGACGAGGTCGAGACCCTGCAGCGGATGCGCGGCGATGTGCGCGACAAGGCGCTCAACGCCATACGGCAGCTCGTCGACGAGGTCGACTCTGGGCGCTTCCCCGGCCTCTACCTGGTCATCACCGGCACGCCGGCGTTCTTCGAGGGCCCCTCCGGCGTCCCTCGCCTCCCCCCCGCGGGATCCCTGGGTTCCCGGTCGGGCCGTAATTCCCGGCGATGAGCCGACACCGGGGTGAGTCGGCCTGGACCCTGCTGCTCAACGGCCCCTGCCTGCGGTCCGAGCCGAATCGGCCGCACTCCGAACGCTCACTGATGCTGCTACAAAAGTGCTACCAGAGGGGGTTCTGCTACCTGCTCGTGTAGCACGGAAACCCCGCATGACTAGGGATTTAGACGTTGAAGCGGAATTCCACCACGTTCCCGCACGTACAAACGTCTGCCGTTAGGCGACCTGCATTCGCTGGTCTCCCATCACGTACTCAAGGGCGAGCTCGCCACCGACGGCCTCAAGGTAACTGCGGATGGTGCCGACCTTCGCGCTGTCGAGGTCGCCTTGCTCGATCTTCGAAACCTGCCGCTGCCCGACGCCAATGCGCTCTGCCAGCTGCGCTTGAGTCAGTCCGGCCTGCTCCCGCAGCTCTCAGAGACGATAGGCGCGAACCTCAGCAAGCATTCGCTCCTTGTGTGCCTCAACCCGCCCCCGGTCAACGGGATGCTCAGCGACGAAATCCTTCAGAGTCTTTGCCATTTCAATCACTCTCTTCTCAGTCGGGCCAGATGGTCGTCGAAGAGGTCGTCGGCCAACGGGATGTTTTCTTATACCAGCGCTTCCAATCGCCGGCCTTGTCTCCGGCGATCAGCATGATCGCCGCCCCGCTGCAGCCCTCAGGCGAGCATCGATTCCTCGACCACATCGATAGACAGATGCACGTACCTCGTGCGCGCGGCGACGAGCTCGGAAACGCGAGTCTTTCCGACGGCGGGTAGACCGGAGATCACGATGAGATGCCCGGTCACGCGACCGCCAGCGGCGTGATCGCCGCAATCTGCTCGGACACTCGCTCCTGGGCTAGCTCCAGCTCATAGTGTGCCTGCAGGTTGAGCCAGAACTGCGGGTCGATCCCGAAGTACCGCCCAAGGCGCAACGCCGTGTCAGCAGTGATCGCACGCTTGCCGTGCACTATCTCATTGATGCGGCGTGGCGGCACGCCGATGGATACAGCCAGCTTGTTCTGCGTGATCCCGAACCCTTCGATGAAGTCCTCCATGAGAACCTCACCTGGATGAACGGGATCCCATCGCTCAGTGGTAGTCGACGAGTTCGACATTCTCTGCACCTCCTTCTGACCAGGTGAAACAGATTCGCCACTGATCGTTGACACGGATGCTGTACTGTCCCATACGGTCGCCTTTAAGCGACTCCAACCTGTTGCCAGGTGGCACACGCAGCGAGTCGAGGAATCGGGCGGCGTGGATCTGCGTCAGCTTTCGAATGGCTGCCTTCTGGACACGGGGATCGACCGACGGCACCTTATCGCGATGCCAAAGTCCCTCGGTCGCCTTGTCGGCGAAGGATCTGATCACACCTACAGCGTGCCACGCTTAACGCTCTGCGTCAATAACGTTAGACGTTAAACCGGAACTCCACCGAGTTTCGGCACACAAAACCATCTGTATGATCACTCAAACGGGCACCGGCGTCCAGAGCCGGTCGATGGGCATCACGTGCAGGCGGTCCTCGTAGGTGTAGGAGCGAGCACCAGTCGACAGCATGATGCCGCCGATGAACCTCTCCCCCAGCAGGTCACGAAGCTGGGCCAGACCGCGGAACTCCTTCCCGGGGGCTCGTTCGCTCGCCTTCACCTCGAACGCGACGACTCTTCCGTCGTCGTACTCGACGACGAGGTCGACCTCGGCCCCGTCGCTTGTACGCCAGTGCCCAAGCGTGACGGGATCATCGAGCCAGGACGCCTGCTTGCGCAGCTCCCCGATGACGAAGGTCTCCAGCAGGTGCCCGAAGTCAGTGAGCGACGTCGGGTCGATGCCGGTGAGCTTCTCCGGCGTGAGCCGGAGCAATCGGGTAGCCAAGCCGGAGTCGACGACATGAACCTTCGGCTTGGCGCTCACGCGAGAGCGGAGGCTCTTGCCCCATGCGGGGAGACGCACGACCAAGAACAGGTCCTCGAGCAGCCGGAGGTGATTCTCGGCAGTGGGCCTGCTAATGCCCAGCTTCTCGGCCGCCGTCGTCACGTTCAGCAACTGGCCAGTCTGCGCAGCGACATATCCCAAGAGGTCTGCCAGCGCCTGCCGCTCGCGGATTCTGCTGAGCTCGACGGCATCGCGTTCAACGGACGCGCGCACGAAGTCATCGAACCAACGAGCTCGGGCTGAGGCCGACCGACGCAGGGCGAGAGGCATTCCCCCGGAGCACACGCGGTCGACATACTCGGACCGCGCCGTCGACGAGGACGGAACGGCGCTCACGACGCCGTCGGCATCACCCGCGAGCACTTCGAGCATGTTCTCCCGCACTCCCTCCAGTTCCCCTTGGGAGAGCGGCCAGATGACGAGCGAATGGAGCCGGCCGGTCAGTGCCTGTGCTGTCGCCGGCAGAGCGTCCCGCCTCGTCGACCCCGTGAGGATCGCTGTCCCCGGGAGGCTGCCCTCGCGGTTGAGCCGGGCCTTGAGCGCATCGAGGATGTCTGGAACCCGCTGGTACTCATCGATCAAGACCGGGGTTCCGCGCACCGACGCCGCCAGGTTCCCCTGAACCGCCTCACGCACCTCAACATCGTCGAGGTCTATCACGGAACCGCCAACCGAGTCGGCGAAGCCGCGCAGCACCGTTGACTTGCCTACCGATCGCGGACCATGCAACGCGATGACGGGCTCAGTCCGGGCCCGCTCGGCCACGAGTTCGCCGACGCGGCGGGGAATGAGTCCATCGAACTCCATGATGCTCAACTTAGCAGACTTGAAGCTATGAGCTTTACACACATGAGCCAGCGGACTTGGCAAACATGAGCCATACAGCACCCCCGTTGCGCCCCTTGGCGTGAAGACCTGCCCTGGACCTACCGAGGCAGGCACAACCGCATCCCTCGGCGTTTCCCGGGTCGATCTAGCCGACCTGTTCCACTGGAGTCATCACCTCGATACGGTTCCCGAAGCCATCACGCGCATGAAATCGAACATAGCCATCGAAGGTCTCACGCTCTGCCCACGAGAGCTCGTACCCAGCGCGCTCGATACGCCCAGCGGCTTCTTCCAGCTCCGCCAGCGAGTCAACAACCAGGCCGGGATGAGCCTTCTTCGCGGACTGGAAGGAATCATCCACTCCGAGATGAATCTCCACGGTGACAACGTCACCGTCGAAGCCGCGAAACCAGCATCCTCCCCGACTGGCCAGCGAGGGCGGCTTCTGCACCTCCCGCAACGCAAGCGCCCCTCCGTAGAAGCGTCGAGCCTCCTCCTCCCCGCCAGGGGGCATCGATATTTGAACATGATGAAGCTTCATCCCGGCCTCCATTTTATCTCGACATCAAGATAAGTCTACCAGCGGCGGTTCGTCGCACCAGCAACGGCCAGCCGAGTCTCTTCCTCGATGCCAGACGGAAACTAGACGTTGAAGCGGAACTCCACCGCCTTCGAATAGATCGAACTGTCTGGCACCCGACGACGCCAGCCAAGAATTAATGCCCCCAGGAGGCCGCGCCGCCTCACCCTCCCTTACCACCGGCAGGTTCATGCCCCAAGGCTTCGATGAGATAATCGCAGAGCGCTTGGGCTGCGGCCAGCCGCTGCTCAGTGTCCCCAGTCAGGAGTTGCCCAACGTGGCCACTCTCCCATTCACTGAGCCCTACCCTGGGCAACTCCCGCATCATCCGCGAGGCCCCGGGGAGGGGAACATCGTGCAGGGCAAACAATCCAGACAGCAGCGTGAACACCGGCAGCGCAGCCCAGAACCCTGCCCAGGCGCTCTCACCGCTGAGCCGGGCACGATCCAGCTTCGCCACCCCGTGAATCAGTTCGCGCCGTAGATTGGCTCGCTGCTCCTTCGGCGTGCAGTACTGGTGCAGCACCCGGGCAGCCTCCAATTGGAGTTGCCGCCCCACTCCATCGGGGTCATACAGCACCACGACATCAAGGAACTCGTACAGCCACGAGGTGCCGACTCGGTTGAACCGGAGCTTCCATTCATCCGGCGTGTTGCACAGCCTCTCAACCGAAACTCCACCCATCACGCGGGTCGGCTCAAGGACGCCCTGGGGAGGGCCGACCACGAGAATGTCCACATCCGAGCAACAGGCGTGCTCGCCCCTGGCCACCGATCCCGCCAGCAGAACCGCCACCACGCCAGGGCTGTCGGCCAGCCGGATAGCCTCTCGCCGAGCGAGACCCTCATGGGGCAACTCATCCATCACAACCCCACACCAAGTGTTGGGCAGGGCCGTTCATGATGGCTGGCGGGTTGACGCGAAGGGAGGCCCCGCCGACCTGTGGCCGCGCTGAATGCAACTCGCTCCCGAGCCTCTTGGCCAGCGTCATCTTGCCCGCCCCAGACAGCCCCGAGACGACCAGGAGCCGACATGCGCGACCAGCGGTCATGCGACCTGCAGCGGCTTGATCTCTGCCACCTGATCGGCGAGGCGATCTTCCGTGAGTTCGAGCTCGTAGCGACACTGCAGATTGAGCCAGAACTGCGGCTCCACCTGCCGTGAACGATCTCATTGATCCGCCGCGGCGGAACCCCGATCGACACGGCCAGCTTGTGCTGTGTAATGCCCATCGGCTCCAGGAACTCCTCCATGAGGATCTCCCTCGGAGCGATGGGAGCAATCTTGTCCTCCATGTCGTCCCTCCTGGCGGTGGTCGACGATCTCCACATTGCTCGGGCCCGCCGGGGTCCAGACGAAGCAGACGCGCCACTGGTCGTTGATCTGGATGCTGTGCTGCCCCGCCCGGTCGCCCTTCAGGAGTTCGACCCGGTTGCCGGGCGGAACCCGAAGCTCGTCGAGCTCGTGCGGCGCGTCGAGAAGCAGCAACTTCATGAGCGCCTTCCGTTGCACACGAGGGTCGAGCCGCTTGACCCGCTTGCGCAGGTACAACGCCTCGCCATCCCGATCTGCGAAGGAGACGATCACGACACCACCGTATGACGCCCCGCGCCAATAACGTTAGACGTTAAACCGGAACTCCACCACATCCCCGTCGGCCATGACGTAATCCTTGCCCTCCATGCGCACCTTGCCGGCCGCACGCGCTTCGGCCATCGAACCGAGCGCATCGAGATCCTCGAAGGAGACGATCTCCGCCTTGATGAAGCCCTTCTGGAAGTCGGTGTGGATGACGCCGGCGGCCTCGGGCGCGGTCCAGCCCTTGCGGATCGTCCACGCGCGCGCCTCCTTCGGCCCGGCAGTCAGGTAGGTCTGCAGACCGAGCGTGGTGAAGCCGACGCGCGCCAGCTGGTCGAGACCGGCCTCGTCCTGTCCGCTCATCTCGAGCATCTCTGCGGCTTCCTCGTCGTCGAGCTCAGCGAGCTCGGACTCGAATTTGGCATCGAGGAAGATCGCCTCGACCGGGGCGACGAGGGCGCGCATTTCGTCTTTCTTCGCCTCATCGGCCAGCACATCGTCATCGACGTTGAAGACGTAGAGGAACGGCTTGGTCGTCATGAGCTGCAGCTCGCGCAGCGGCGCGGCGTCGAACCCATCGGCCTGCATCGCCTGGTAGAGGGTGCGCCCTTCCTCCAGGATCCCGTGTGCCCCCTGCATCGCGGCCAGCACCTCGGGTTCAGCCCGCTTCTGCTTGACCTCCTTCTCGATCCGGGGCAGCGCCTTCTCCAGAGTCTGCAGGTCTGCGAGGATGAGTTCGGTGTTGATCGTGTCGATGTCATCTGCCGGGTTGACCTTGCCGTCGACATGGACGACGTCGGAATCGCTGAATCCGCGGATCACCTGGCAGATCGCGTCGGCCTCACGGATATTGGCCAGGAACTGGTTGCCCAGCCCCTCACCTTCCGAGGCGCCGCGGACGATGCCGGCGATGTCGACGAAGTTCACCGTTGCCGGCAGGATCTTGCCGGATCCGAAGATCTCCGCCAGCCTGGTCAGCCGCTCGTCGGGCAGTTCGACGACGCCGATGTTCGGCTCGATCGTCGCGAACGGGTAGTTCGCTGCCAGCACCTGGTTCTTGGTCAATGCGTTGAACATGGTCGACTTGCCGACGTTGGGCAGTCCGACGATTCCGATAGTTAAAGCCACGATCCCCCAGTGTAGCCGCTGACCCGCACCTTCCTGGCCCCGCCCGGTCCGCACCCGCTGCTGCCCGTTCCCGAGGCGGTGGCCGGAATCCGTGACCGGGCACCGTTGTCCGTCCCTCCTGATTGACTGTGAGCATGGATGCACCCACGATCGTCATCACCCTTCTCGTCCTCCTCATCGGTGCGGCAGCCGGTTTCTTCATCGGCATGGCAGTCACCCGCTCCCGCACGGCGGCCGATCTCGCCCAGGCGCAGACGGCCGAGCGGCTTCATGCCGAGCGCCTCCAGGCGCTCGAAGCCGATGCCGGGATGACCCATGAGCTGGCTGCGCTCATGGGCCCGCTGGCCGCGCAGGTGAATAGGCTGCATGCCGATGTCACCGGCTTCGAACGCGAGCGCACCGACCAGCTCGCCCGCCTCGACGCCCGCCTCGGGCACATGAGCCAGATCGATGCGCAGCTGCAGGCCTCGACGTCGAACCTCGCAGCCGCCCTCAACGCCTCGGGCACCCGCGGGTCGTGGGGTGAGCTGCAGCTCAAGCGTGTGGTTGAGGCCGCCGGGATGCTCGATCACGTCGACTTCGATCTGCAGGTGACCGTCCAGGGCCGCAGCGGCGAGCGGCTGCGCCCGGATATGGTCGTGCACCTGCCTGGTGACCGGCAGATCGTCGTCGATGCCAAGGCCCCACTCGACCTCGGCCAGGACACCGGTTCTAACAGCGGATCCGGTCCCGCCGGGCGGCTGCGCTCCCACATCCGCACATTGGCGTCGAAGGCATACTGGAACGCCTTCGACCAGACGCCGGACTTCGTTGTGTGCTTCGTACCGAATGAGGGTGCGCTCTCGGCTGCGCTTAAGGAGGATCCGCGGCTGTTCGAGGAGGCCTTTGCCGTCAATGTCATCCCCGCCTCCCCTGCTACCCTCGTCGCACTGCTGCGCACAGTCGCTTTGGGCTGGCGGCAGTACGAACTTGCCCGCTCAGCCCGTGAGCTGCTGGCAACCGCACAGGAGCTGCACGAGCGCATCGGCACGATGGCCGGCCATCTCGTGCAGCTGGGCAAGTCGATGAACCGCAGTGTGGAGGACTACAACCGGTTCGTCGGCTCCGTCGAAAGCCGCCTGCTCGTCACCGCGCGGCGGCTGACCGACATGGGGGCAGGCTCGACCGAGATCCCCATCGCCGAACCGCTCGACGCACATGCCCGTAGCCTCACCGCACCGGAGTTCCAGCAGTCGGCAGACCGGCAGACGCCGGATCAGCCCGCAGAGGGCAGACAGTCGGGGCCCGGTCAGCCCAGTACTCGCTCAGCGACGTGAGCGGCGGACCGCCACGATCGCGAGCAGCCCGGCAATGCCGAGGAACACCGTGCCCAGGCCGAGCCCGCCGACGCGCACCAGCCGGCCGGCTGCCATGCCAAACAGTTCGAGGACGGCCCCGGCGCCCTTCACCTCGGGAGCGGCCTCCAGTGTGTCTCCGGTCGCCTCCCAGGACAGACGCACCCGTTGCGTGCCGGCATCCGCCTCACCGACGAAAGGCGGTTCGATGAGCACCGCAATGTAGTAGTCGCCAGCGATCGACGAGGGCTGCGCCTCCTCGAAGCTGACGAATGCGTTGCGCGGATTCACCGGGTAGCAGGTCGTGAGCGCCGTGGTTGCGCCAGCATCGTCGATCGCGATGCTGGCCTCACCGTCGGAGCCGCTGGCATCTGCCATATCGGAGCTCGGCGCACCCTCCTCACCGGGCCGCCGGATCGCCACCGGCCGAAGGTTCGGGTCGAGGACCGCAAGCGTCAGCCGGTGATCGGCCGGCCCTGAGGTGCGGGCGCGCACACTCAGCTGCTGGCCGGCTTCGACGGGGACGCGGTAGAAGTGCCGCACCCCTGTGCGCACCTCGACGTCAGCGGCTGGGTTCCTCAAGCGTGTAGCCGCGTTGACGGTGGTGCCGCCGGTGAGCGTCTCGGTCTCCTCTTGTGATTCGGGAAGGAACTCAGCAGCCGGCGGGTCTTCGACGGGCACCGGGAGCTGCGACCATGCTGCCGGGGCCTGGCGCACGAACTGCAGCTCAAGCGGCAGCTGCGCCGGCAGCTGCTCATAGGTCTCGTTCCACACCACGGAGACGATGAAGCTGCCACCGCGCTGGAAGCAGGAGTCGTTGGGATTGTTGCCATCGAGCACCCCGGTGTTCGCGGAGACCATCACCGGTCCCGGGTCACTGGAGGAGACCCGGCCGGTGGCGCTGATCTCACAGGAGGAATCGGCCGGGGAGGCAATGGTGAGTTCGAGTGCGGCCGCGCCGATGGAGTCGTTCTCCTGTTCGAGCGGGGTGATGAGGCTGGCGGAGAGGTAGCCGAGTTCGCCGTCATCGAGCGTGATCCGGTAGGTCTGCGGGGTCCGGCTCTGCCCGATCTCGACATCTTCGTAGTCGATGTCGTCAGCGTAGCTGCCCGGTTCGATCGTCGCGGCGTCATCGACGCTGCTGCCCCCGCGCACCTCGATCCCTGCCGCGGGCCGGCCGGCAGGCGGTGACGCGGCGGCGGCACCGGGCGTGCCGCCGGCAGTCAGGACGGTCAGCGAGAGTGCGGCGGTAAGAGCGGTGGCGAGACTGCAGCTGGTGAGCGCAGCCGGCAGCCGACGCAGTGGCGTGATCGCTGTCATCGCCTTCCCTTTCCGTGCCCGTGAGTTTCGGTGCCGTGCGCTCCGGGCGGTATCGGTGCGGTGCGCACCGGGCGGTTTCTGGTGCTCGTGTCTGCGGCTTCTGGCTACAGTAGGCACCATGAGTGACACTATCGCAGGCCGCTTCACGCTGCTCGACCCGATTGCCAGCGGCGGTTCGGGCACGGTGTGGATCGCCCGCGATGAGCGCTTCGGGAACCTGTGCGCGGCGAAGGTGCTGCGCCAGCGTGATTCGGCTGATCTGCTGCGCTTCGTCCGCGAGAACACGGTGCGGCTGAACCATCCGCACGTGCTCGCCCCGTATGCGTGGGCGGCGGAGGACGCCCACGTCGTCATCGCGATGCCGCTGGTGACCGGCGGCGATCTGGCCGGTCTGCTGCGCTCGGGCCGCCGGTTCTCGGCAGCTGCCACCGCCGAGGCGCTGCGCCAGATCCTCTCCGGGCTCACCGCAGTGCATGCCGCCGGTTGGATCCACCGGGACATCAAACCGGCCAACATCATGATCGACGCTGAGCAGCCGGGCCTGCACCTGCTGCTCGCTGACTTCGGCATCGCCGTCGACACGAACGCCCCGCGCCTGACCCATTCGGGCATCGTGCACGGCACGCCGGGCTTCGTCGCCCCGGAGATCATGATGGGCGGTGACATCTCCCCGGCCCAGGACGTGTGGGCGGCCGGGCAGATCGGCAAGCGGATGCTCGGACTCGACGACGATGCCGCCGCCGAGGCGGTGCGCGCCTCCGCCGATCCCCTCACCCAGGGACTCGTCCACCTGCTCGACGACCTCACCGCCGCCGACGCCCGGCAGCGCCCGACTCCGGAGACAGCCGCAGCAGCACTGGGCCGGCTCGGTCTGCGCGGGCCGTTCCGCTTTGCAGACGGCGCCCCGTGGCATCCGCAGCGCGTCATCAGCTCAGCGGCGCTGCCACAGGATCCGGCCCCGACGCTGGCGCTCGTCCCCCAGGCGGATGCGACGAAGGTCGATGACCGCCGCTCCCCCTCGGGCCCGACCGCGCCGCCCACCAGACAGGACTTCGCTGCACCCGCTGCCCCAGCTGCGGCTCCGCCCACCCGGCGGTTCGCCGGGGCGAGCGCGCCGGCAGGCAAGCCGAAGTCGGCTGCCGGACTTACCGCCTCGGCGGCGGTGTTCGCCTTCCTGGGAGCGCTGCTCATCCTCGTCGGGATCATCGCCCCCGGCTACCTCGGCTGAGACCCGCGGCCGCCTCGGCTGAGGTACGCAGCTCAGCCTCAGCCCAGCGCAGGCGTTTGAGGTTCTCGGCTCAGACGATCTCGTGGCTGCGGTCGGCACCGTCGCGCTTGTTCGAGGTCTTCTGCCCGGCCGCTTTGAGGTCCTTGCGCAGTTCGCGCGGCAGGGAGAACATCAGATCTTCCTCCGCAGTGCGGACCTCGTCGACGGTGTCGTAGCCGTACTCGGCGAGCAGCCGCAGCACGTCCTGGACGAGGGTTTCCGGCACGGACGCACCCGAGGTGACGCCGATCGTGGCGACATCGTCGAACCAGGATTCGTCGACCTCGCGGGCGAAGTCGACGCGGTAGGCGGCTTTGGCGCCGTGTTCGAGGGCGACCTCGACGAGCCGCACGGAGTTCGAGGAGTTCGCTGAGCCGACGACGATGACGAGGTCGGCGTCCGGGGCGATCTTCTTGACCGCGACCTGGCGGTTCTGGGTGGCGTAGCAGATGTCGTCGCTCGGGGGTGCGATGAGCTGCGGGAAGCGCCCCTTGAGGATGTCGACGGTCTCCATCGTCTCGTCGACGCTCAGCGTGGTCTGGGAGATCCAGACCATCTTCTCAGATTCCGGGATGTCGAGGGTGCGGGCCTCCTCCGGGTTCTGGATGAGGGTGATGTGCTCCGGCGCCTCACCCATCGTGCCCTCGACTTCCTCGTGGCCGGCGTGGCCGACGAGCAGGATCGAATAGCCGTCGCGGGCGTAGCGGATCGCCTCCCGGTGGACCTTCGTCACCAGCGGGCAGGTCGCGTCGATGGTGTCGAGGCTGCGTTCGGCGGCCTCGGCGTGGACCTGCGGGGACACACCGTGAGCGGAAAAGACGACGCGGGACCCTTCGGGCACCTCGCTGGTCTCATCGACGAAGATCGCACCGCGTTCGGCCAGCGTGTCGACGACGTGGCGGTTGTGCACGATCTCCTTGCGCACGTAGATCGGGGCGCCGTAGTGCTCAAGCGCACGCTCGACGGCGATGACGGCGCGATCGACGCCGGCGCAGTAGCCGCGCGGGGCGGCCAGCAGCACCTTCTTCTCGCCTGCCGGCTGGCGGATCTCAGAGGGATCCTTGCGCACGCGCGGAACGGACGGGATCGGGAGATTCACTGCAGTAGTCACGCTTCTCATCGTAGGTCGCTTGCCTGAACACCGCCACAAAGGCCGCACTGCGCTTCTCCTGCAGCGGTGTCCGCCCCTCCCGTTAGACTGCACAGCAGTAGATGGAAGGAGCCCCGGCGTGGCACAGCGGATCAGCGGCACACCCGGCACTCTCGGCCAGCAGCCGGTCGAGGAGCTGCCGCGCAAGGCAGCCGAGACGACCCCGGACAACCCGTGGCCGCTCAGCCTGCTCAGCCGCAACATCAAGAGCTACATCGACCGGATGTCAGCGGTGTGGATCGAAGCGCAGGTCATCGAATTCAACCGCCGCGGCAAAGCCAGCTACCTGACGCTGCGCGACACTGATGAGGAGATGTCGCTGCCGGTGCAGGTGTTCAGCAGCGTCCTCGACCGAGTCGAGACCCCGCTGAGTGAGGGCTCGCGTGTCGTCGTCAACGTCAAGGCGGACTTCTGGCTCAAGGCCGGGCGGATGATGATGCGCGCCAACGACATCCGGCCCGTCGGGCTCGGAGAGCTGCTCGCCCGGCTGGAGAGGCTGCGCCGCACCCTGGCTGAGGAGGGGCTGTTCGACCCGGATCTCAAGCAGCCGCTGCCGTTCCTGCCGAACCGGATCGGGCTCATCACCGGCCGCAACTCCGATGCGGAGAAGGACGTGGTGCGCAACGCCCACCTGCGCTGGCCGGCAGCCGAGTTCGAGATCCGCAACACCGCTGTGCAGGGGCCGGATGCGGTCCCGCAGGTGCGTGCCGCACTGGCTGAGCTCGATGCTGATCCGGCTGTCGACGTCATCGTCATCGCCCGCGGCGGCGGCAGCCTGGAGGACCTGCTGCCGTTTTCGAATGAGTCACTCATCCGCGCCGTGTTCGCCGCCCGCACGCCGGTGGTCTCGGCGATCGGGCATGAGGCCGACCGGCCGATCCTCGACGATGTCGCCGATCTGCGCGCCTCCACCCCGACCGACGCTGCCAAGCGCCTGGTGCCCGATATCCACGAAGAGCGCATGGATCTGCTCCAGGCACGCGCCAGCCTCGACGGTGCGCTCGACCGGCTGCTGCGCAGCGAGCAGGCCGGCCTCGACAGTGTCCGCTCCCGGCCGGTCATGGCCCAGCCGATGACGATGGTGAGCGCTCGGGAGGAGGAGCTTGCTGCCCTCATCACCCGCGCCCGCCAGGCACAGCGCAGCAGCCTGATCCAGGGGGCTGCCCAAATTGAGCACCTGCGCGCCCAGGTGCGCGCGCTGTCCCCGCTGAGCACCCTGGAGCGCGGCTACGCCGTCGTGCAGACAGCAGACGGATCAGCCGTCCGCGACGCGGCAGAGCTCTCCACCGGTGACGGTGTCCATGTGCGCCTGGCCCGCGGCCGCTTCGACGCCGACGTCACCACCATCCACCCAGACGCACCCGGCCCCGACACCCTCGACTGAGACGGCCCCGGTGCGGCAGACCGCTGCCCGACTGACTGACGAAGCATCACGAAAGGACCGTAATGGCTGAGAAGAGCACGACCACCGCAGAGCCCACCGCCGAACACCTCGAGGTGTCCGGGCTGTCCTATGAGCAGGCGCGTGAGGAGCTCGTCTCCACTGTGCGCTCGCTGGAGGCGGGGAACCTGCCGCTGGAGGAGTCGCTGCGGCTGTGGGAGCGCGGCGAAGCGCTGGCCGATCACTGCCAGGCGTGGCTCGACGGAGCCCGCAGAAAGCTGGAGCAGGCGCAGGCCGCTCGTGAGGAGAAGACCGCAGGATAGGCTCCGGCCACCAGCAACGAGGCGGTGTCAGGCAGGCTGGTCAACCCTGTGGGCCGGACTGTTACGGGCCGGACTGTTACGGGCCGGCCTGTTCGACAGCCTGCTTGGCGAAGAACTCATAGGTCTGCGCATCGGCACGGCCGATGAGCACAGCAGTGCTGCCGTCGAGCTGACCGACCAGCGCCTGCTTGCCGTCTGGCCCGTCATAGGAGGTGAAGGCGACACCGTCGATGTCGCTGGTGCTGACCTCGACGAAGCCGTCGAGCTCCGATTCCACCCAGCGCTCATCGCCATCGGCCTGGCGCAGGGTCATCCAGCCGCGCTGCGGTCCGACCGAGGACAGATACCAGGTGTCATAGGCAGGTGCGCCCATCGGCTTGAACATCGCCTCATTGGCCACCCAGCCCTCAGGCAGCTTCGGCACGACGACAGGGAACTCTGCGCGGGACTCGACCGATTCGGCGATCGTCTCGTAATCGACCTCGCGTTCGAACTGGCCCTCCTTGGGCTCGGGCACGAAGGCCAAGCCGATGAGGACGACGGCGAGACAGGCCCCGAGCGCAATGACCATATTGACCCAGTTCGAGCTGAGTTTGAGAGCCCGGACGTTCTCGCCTCGGGGTGGTTGCGTCTGTTGCTGTGTCACTGCCTCACCTGATGTCGAACACGATTGTCAGCCGATCCATTGTCCCCCGGCCCGCACCCGGGGACAAAACCGCAGACAGCGCCTCACCCGCGCCTTCCACGCGCTGCCACTAATGGCACAATGAAGACATGACTGAGACCCCGTCTGAGAATCCGACAGAGGAAAAAGCCCACCACTCCGGAGGCCGGGCAGAGACCCCGCCGGTGGCTGTGACCGATGAATGGTCCCGCCGGCTGCAGCAGGACGAGGGCGGCCCCGACCGCAACCTCGCCCTCGAGCTCGTCCGCGTCACCGAGGCAGCCGCCCTCGCTGCCGCACCATGGGTGGGCCGCGGGGACAAGAACGCAGCCGACGGCGCAGCCGTGGCCGCGATGCGCAATGTCATCTCCACCGTCTCGATGACCGGCACCGTCGTCATCGGTGAAGGCGAGAAGGACGAAGCGCCGATGCTGTACAACGGCGAACCCGTCGGCAGCGGCCGGGGTCCGCGCGTCGATGTCGCCGTCGACCCGATCGACGGCACCACCCTGACCGCCAAGGGCATGCCCAACGCCATCTCCGTCATGGCCGTCAGCGAAGGCGGCGCCATGTACGACCCGTCTGCGGTGTTCTACATGGAGAAGCTCGTCACCGGGCCTGAGGCCGCTGACTTCGTCGACCTGCGTCTGCCGGTGGCCGAGAACATCCGCCGTGTCGCCAAGGCCAAGGGCAAAGGCAAGGACAACTCCTCGGTCACCGTCGTCATCCTTGACCGGCCCCGCCACGAGCACCTCATCGACGAGGTCCGCGAGGCTGGTGCGCGCATCCGCCTCATCAGCGACGGCGACGTCGCCGGCGCCATCGCCGCCTCCCGCCCGGGCACCGGCATCGATATGCTCATGGGCATCGGCGGCACCCCTGAAGGGATCATCACCGCCTGTGCGATCAAGGCGATGGGCGGCGTCATCCAGGGCCGCCTGTGGCCGCAGTCCGATGAGGAGCGGCAGAATGCCGTCGACGCCGGCCTCGACCCCGATGCGGTGCTCAGTACCGACGAGCTGGTCACCGGCGACAACACCTACTTCGTGGCCACTGGCATCACCGAAGGCGACCTGCTCGACGGGGTGCGCTACACCGGCCAGCACGTGCTGACCCACTCTCTCGTCATGCGCTCGCGCTCCGGCACCGTGCGCACGGTCAACGCCGAGCACAAGATGGCGAAGATGGACTCCTACGTCGAAGCTGCTGAAGAGGCCGCCCGCCGGGGGCTGGTCTGATGCCCGAGAGCGAGTACAGCTCACCTGCCGCTGCGTTCCTCCGGCTCATGGACGGCAATGACCGATTCGTCGCCGGCACCCCGCAGCACCCCAATCAGGATGCCGCACGCCGCGAGGACCTCAAGACCGCGCAGGCGCCCTTCGCCACACTGTTCGGCTGCTCGGACTCGCGGGTGGCCGCCGAGATGATCTTCGACGTCGGCCTCGGCGACATGTTCGTCGTGCGCACTGCCGGCCAGGTCACCGACTCGGTCACCCTCGGCAGCCTCGAGTACGGCGTCGAGGTGCTCGGCACACCCCTGCTCGTCGTGCTCGGCCACGACAACTGCGGGGCGATCACCGCCACGATCGAGTCCTTCGACTCCGGGCAGACCCCGGACGGGTTCATCTCCGATGTCGTCGCCCGCCTGCTGCCCGCCGTCGTCCACGCCCGCGCCGCCGGGCGCACCGACGTCAACAGCACAGTCGCGCAGAACACCCGCGACACCGTCAAGCGCCTCTACCAGCGCTCGACGATCCTGCGCACCGCTGTCGAAGAGGGCCGGCTCGTCATGCTCGGCCTGACCTACCACCTCGCCGACGGCCGGGTGAAAGTCGTCAGCCGCATGGGATCCCATCCCCCGCGCATCCCGCGCGCCGACCCCGCCCACGCCAGCAACCAGTAACCGCCTGCATTCTGCATCTGCCGCCGCCCCGGCACCCACCGCCTCGGGAACGGCCGACCCGCCCCAGCATGGGGCGCACACGAGACAAGGAGACACGATGGCACAAGAGTTCCGCATCGAACACGACACCATGGGCGAGGTCAAGGTCCCCGCCGACGCCCTCTACCGCGCCCAGACCCAGCGCGCAGTCGAGAACTTCCCGATCTCGGGCACGACGCTCGAACGCCAGCACATCGCAGCACTGGCCCAGGTGAAGAAGGCCGCCGCACGCGCCAACGAGGAGCTCGACGTCCTCGACGCGACCCGCTCCACGGCCATCCAGGCCGCTGCCGATGAGGTCATCGCCGGTGAGCACGACGCCCACTTCCCCATCGACGTGTTCCAGACCGGTTCGGGCACCTCATCGAACATGAACACCAACGAGGTGCTCGCCACCCTGGCGACGAAGGCCCTCGAAAGCGAAGGCGTCGAGGTCCACCCCAACGACCACGTCAACGCCTCGCAGTCCTCCAACGACGTCTTCCCCACCTCGGTCCACGTCGCTGTGACCTCCGCTCTGGTCCACGAGCTCAAGCCGGCGATGGAGAAGCTCGCCGCCAGCATCGAGGCCAAGGCCGCGGAGTTCAAGGACATCGTCAAGTCCGGCCGCACCCACCTCATGGACGCCACCCCGGTGACGCTCGGCCAGGAGTTCGGCGGCTACGCAGCGCAGGTCCGCTACGGCATCGAGCGCATCGAGGCAGCGCTGCCGCGCGTGGCTGAGGTTCCGCAGGGCGGCACCGCGGTGGGCACCGGCATCAACACCCCCGACGGCTTCTCCTCCCGCGTCGTCGAGTTGCTCGCCGAGCAGACCGGCCTGCCCATCACCGAGGCGCGCAACCACTTCGAGGCGCAGGCCAACCGCGACGGCCTCGTCGAGGTCTCCGGGCAGCTGCGCACGATCGCGTACTCGTACATGAAGATCAACAACGACCTGCGCTGGATGGGCTCGGGCCCGAACACCGGCCTGGGCGAACTGCACATCCCGGACCTGCAGCCCGGTTCGTCGATCATGCCCGGCAAGGTCAACCCGGTCATCTGCGAGGCCGCGATCCAGGCGATGGCCCAGGTCATCGGCAACGACACGACCGTGGCGCTGTCCAGCACCAACGGCGCCTTCGAGCTCAACGTCGGCATCCCGGTGATGGCCGCCAACCTGCTCGAGTCGATCCGCCTCATCGCCAACATCTCGACTGTCATGGCCGAGAAGATGATCGACGGGCTGACCGCCAATGAGGAGCGCTGCCGGTTCCTCGCCGAGGCCTCACCGTCGATCGTCACCCCGCTCAACAAGGTCATCGGCTACGAGGCTGCTGCCAAGATCGCCAAGCACGCCGTGGCCAACAAGATGACCGTCAAGGAGGCCACCATCGACCTCGGCTTCGTTGAGGACGGCTCGATCAGCGAAGCCGACCTCGACAAGGCCCTCGACGTCTCGACGATGATCGGCTCCTACACCTGAGCCCAGCCGGCAGGCGCACGCGCCTGAGCTGAGCTGATGCTACGGCGCCCCGCAGTCCTGGACCACCGGGATCTGCGGGGCGCTGCTGCGTTCCGGGATCACACGGATTGATACCCCCAGGGGTATGGTATGGTGATCGTGCAGATATACCCCAGGGGGCATTCGGAATGTTCCCCGCTGACCCAAGGACGCACCATGATTCGCAATCTCGGAGAGAAGTACTCCCCGCTCTATTTCCTGGCCGCCCTCGGCTTCGGAGGCACGTCGGTGTTCTTCTTCATGTACTTCATGTTCCTCACCCCGCACCCGCAGACCCCGATCCCGACCTTCGAGTCCATCGCCGCCGCCTGGGCCACTGGCCCGGTCGCCATGCAGGCGGCGATCGCCATCGCCTATGTCGGCATGAGCGTCTTCGCCCTCGGCCACCTGGGCCTGCTGGCCTGGAACCTCAGCGAACTCGCGATCTTCAAGCGCACCCCCGCCTACCAGGGGCTGCTCGGCTCGAACGCCCGGGTCACCCTGATGGCCGTGCCGCTGACGCTCGGCATGACGATCAACACCCTCTTCGTCACCTCCGCGACCCTCCTCCCGGGCCTGTGGAACGTCATCGAATACCTCTTCCCGCTCGCCCTCGCTGCCTTCGCCGCCGTCGGCTGGCTCGCCTTCCGCACCCTCAAGGACTACCTCGGCCGGATTCTCACCGGCGAGGGCTTCGCGATGGAGAAGAACAACGGCCTCAACCAGCTGCTGGCTGTCTTCGCTCTCGCGATGATCGCCGTGGGCTTCTCCGCCTCGGCGGCGATGAGCACCGTGCAGGCGACCGTCGTCATCGGCTTCATCGGCTCGCTCGTCTTCGCCACTGCTGCGATCGGACTGTTCCTCCTCGTCGTGCCCGTCGGCTTCGCCTCGATGCTGCGTCACGGCCTCGGGGTCGAGAACAGCCCGACGCTGTGGATGACGGTGCCGATCGTCACGCTGCTCGGCATCATGTTCATGCGCGACTTCCACGGCTTCGCCACCCTCAGCGGATTCGCCGGCACCGACCAGCCCGGCACCGCCACGCTCGTGCCGTTCGTCGTGCTCAGCGTCCTGCTGGCCTTCCAGACCGTGGTGTTCATGTTCGGCAAGGCGGCGATGAACCGCAACGGCTACCTGCGCCGGTTCGTCTACGGCCGTGAGGCCTCTGCCGGTTCGTTCGGACTCGTGTGCCCCGGTGTGGCCTACGGTGTGCTCGGCTTCTTCTGGCTGCACGCAGGCCTCGTCGGTGCCGGCATCGTCGAGCGCAACTCGGCGGTGTACTTCGCGATCCTCGCCGGACTGCTGACCGTCCAGCTCGTGACGATCGCCGGCACACTCAAGCTCGTGTCGAACAACCTGCTCACCCGCCGCACCCCGGCCGCCGCGACCGCAGACACCGCTGCCGAGGCGCCGGCGCAGGTTCCGGCACCGGCATCTGTCTGACCGCTGAGTCTGACCGGCTGACCAGGCCAGACGCAGGGATGCGCGACGAGGCTGGCGCTTCGTCGGCACAGCCCCATGCGACACAACCACGCCAAAAGTCCGGGCGTGGCACCAGACGAGGGCCCGTCTCCCACCGCTGATTGCGGCGGGAGACGGGTCCTCGCGTTCGGGTGTGTCGCCTATGCGACGTAGGAGTCCTCCAGCACTCCGGTGACGAGGTCGGCGATCGCCGAGCGCTCCGACCGGGTGAGGGTGATGTGCCCGAAGAGCGGGTGGCCCTTGAGCTTCTCGATGACCGCGGCGATCCCGTCGTGCCGGCCGACGCGCAGATTGTCGCGCTGGGCGACATCGTGGGTGAGCACCACGCGGGAGTTCTGGCCGATGCGCGAGAGGACTGTCAGCAGCACCGTGCGCTCCAGCGACTGCGCCTCATCGACGATGACGAAGGCATCGTGCAGGGACCGGCCGCGGATGTGGGTCAGCGGCAGGATCTCGAGCATCCCGCGGTCGAGGACCTCATCGATGACGTGCTTGGACACGAGCGCGCCAAGGGTGTCGAAGACCGCCTCAGCCCACGGGTTCATCTTTTCCGCCTCGGCTCCGGGCAGATATCCGAGGTTCTGCCCGCCCACGGCGTACAGCGGGCGGAACACCATGATCCTCTTGTGTGTGCGCTCCTCCATCACCGCCTGCAGCCCGGCCATGAGCGCCATCGCCGACTTGCCGGTGCCGGCCCGGCCGCCCAGCGACACGATGCCCACCTCCGGGTCGAGCAGCATGTCGAGGGCGATGCGCTGTTCGGCTGAGCGGCCGTGCATGCCGAAGGCGTCGCGGTCGCCGCGGACGAGCTTGACGGTGTTCGGTGCTGAGACCCGCCCGAGCCCAGACCCGCGCGGTGAGGAGATGACAAGCCCGGTGTTGACGATCTCGTCGGCGACCGCATCGGTGTGCACGACGCCGGAGTCGAACAGCTCGTTCATCTGCGCTTCGTCGAGATCGAGCGTGCTCAGCCCGGTGAACCCGGATTCGGTGGCCTGTTCGGCGAGGTACTCCTCGGTCTTGAGCCCGACCGCTGCGGCTTTGACGCGCATCGGCACGTCCTTGGTGATGACGATGACGTCATCGCCTTCGGCCTGCAGGTTCCGGGCGACGGCGAGGATGCGGGTGTCGTTCTCGGTGCGGTCGAAGCCCACCGGCATCGTCGAGGCGTCGATGTGGTTGAGTTCGACCCGGATCGATCCGCCGTCGTCGCCGATCGGCAGCGGCTCGTCGAGGCGCCCGAAGTCCTCGCGCAGCTCATCGAGGATGCTGAGTGCGCGCCGGGCGGTGACACCGAGTTCGGGGTGGTGGCGCTTGGCTTCGAGCTCGCTGACGACGATGAGCGGAATCACCACCTCGTGCTCGGCGAACCGCATCATTGCGTGCGGGTCAGACAGCAGGACCGACGTGTCGAGCACGTACGTGTGGGTGTCGCTTATTGCGGCCATGGGGCTCCCCTATGCATCGTGTGCCGAAGTGCCCCAGCTCAATCCTTCCCCGACGAGTCGAACACTCCGGGTTGGTGTCAGCCAACTGGTTCCAATCTATGAACCCGAAGTCGCCGTGGTGCGCTCCGACACTCCGACGTCTCATGATGCGGAGGTGAATCTCAGATGAATCCGCCTGCCGGGTGTCGTCACCGCGCCCGAGGCGGTGGCTGGCCTGATGCGAGAGCCCGAGGCGGTGGTTGGCCCCGCGTGGAAGCTCAGCGCCCGAAGCGGCGGTTGCGGTTGCCGTAGGCGCGCACGGCGCGCAGGAAGTCGGTGCGGCGGAAGTCGGGCCAGTAGGCCTCGCAGAAGTAGAACTCCGAGTACGCCGACTGCCACATCATGAAGCCCGACAGCCGCTGCTCGCCTGAGGAGCGGATGATGAGATCGGGGTCCGGCTGGCCCTTGGTGTAGAGGTGCTTGGAGATCTCCTCTTCGCTCAGCGCCTCGATGATCTCCTCGATGTTCTCCCCTGCTGCGGCGTGTTCGCGCAGCAGGCACTTGACAGCGTTGACGATCTCCTGCCGGCCGCCGTAGCCGACGGCGACATTGACGGTCATGCGCTTGTCGCGGCCCTCGGAATTCGAGCGCTCCTGCGCGTCGGCCAGGCGCGTGCGCAGGGGTTCGGGGATGGTGGCGAGGTCGCCGACAAGCTGGACGGACACGCTCGGCTTGCCGGCGATCTGGTCGACGAGGTCGGAGATGATCTCGGTCAGCGCCGCGACCTCGTCGGCGGAGCGGGCGAGGTTCTCCTTCGACAGCACGTAGAGGGTCACGACCTCGACGCCGAGCTCTTCGCACCAGCCGAGGAATTCGACGATCTTGCCTGCGCCCATCCGGTGGCCGTCAGCGGTGGTCTTGCCGAACTCCTTGGCCCAGCGTCGGTTGCCGTCGGTGATGACCCCGACGTGACACGGGATCGCGGCAGTGTCATCGCCGTGCTCGAGCTGCCGTTTGACCCGGCGGTCGTACAGGCGGTAGAGCCACCCGAGCGGGGATCCGGCCATCGACTCTCCTGAGGTGTTGCGTGGGGAAGCTGCCTATGAAATGAGGTGCAGCGCTTCTCAGCATAACGGTCAGCCGCAGGACATGACGGCCAGCCAATGCCGTACACATCGCCTGGGCGCTGTTGTACGGTGACTGTGTACGTCAGTGACGACAGACACAGATGGAAGGTGCAGAGGCAATGACAGTGAAACCGACTGCCAAGTGGAAGGCTCACCTGCGCTGGATCATCTTGCTGGCTCTCGTGCCGGTCTCGTTCTTCGTCATACTGACGGTACTGGTGTTCTACACGCCGTACTCAACCAGCGACGAGGCCGGTCTGCTCGCAACGACGTTCGCACTTCTGCTGTGGTTCGCATGGTTTGGCGTCCCAGCCATCTTCTTCATTCTGTCGCTGTTCGCAATGCGCGCTGCATACAAGACATCGGACGCTTACCAGCAGAAGCTCCGGTCGAAGCAGCATGCGCAGCAGCAGCGCATTCAGCAGCAGATCGTCCAGCAGGGCGGCCCACCCTTGGACGAATCGACCCGGCGTGCTGAGATCGCCCGGGCAAGTCATTTCCTCAATCGGTTGCACAGCGGGCAAGAACTCCCAGCAGTGCCAGCATTCCACATGACGCTGGAGCCTGGTGAAGCCGTCCACCATGTGTTCCGGGCGCAGTACGCTCGCTGCTACGGAATGGACGTCACGTATACAACCGGCAGCACATTCGCCGTCGGCAGCCCGCTGTTCGTCGCCGGCAGCATGCTCGCCTCCGCTGCCAATAACGCCAGCGTCCGAAATCGAGCACAGGCGATGGCCGCCGAGCAGTGGCGCGAGATTCAGTACACCGATGTCTTCCTGACTGACCGCCGCCTCATCATCCCGATCGGCGGGCGAATGCTGGACTTCTGGTTCAACGGTCTGCGTGCTTTCTACCCGGATCTCAACAGGATGACGCTGATTTTCGACTACGGCGAGCAATCTGAACCGCTGCAGCTGATGTCACCCGGCATCGCACCCGCATCAGTCATGGTCGTCAACTACCTGCAGGGCACTTCGGGACTGGAACAGCATCCGGCAATCGGCGAGGTTCGTGCGCTCGCGCTTCACAACTGAGCCGACGAGGCGCCCGCCTATCTCACTTGCATCGCCTTCTGCCCGCGCCGCCCTCGCCTGCTCTCGCCCGGCGAATTCCCAACTGCGGAAACTACCATTGAGACATGACGTCACGCCTTGCCGAACCTGACCAGCCGCAGCACGACGCTGGGACGTACCGGCATGCATCGAAGCGCACCGCCCAGCCCACGAGTCTCGATCCGAGCCACCCGATGTCACGGACCTACCGGCTCGCCCTGTCCCGGCGCGGCCGCGCGCTGCGCCACGAACTGGGCAAACTCGCCGGCCAGGTGCGCCCGTCGTGGCGCGGCTGGATCCACGCAGGCGCCTTCCCGCTCGCCGTGCTCGGCGGACTGACACTGGTCATCATCTCCCCGACGATCGTCTCACGCTTAGGCGGAGCGGTCTTCGCACTCACCGGCATGATGCTCTTCGGCACCTCGGCGGTCTACCACCGCGGCCGCTGGCGGATGCGCATCCGCCTCATCCTGCGCCGCATCGACCACGCCAACATCTTCCTCATCATCGCCGGCACCTACACACCGCTGGCGATCCTGACGCTGGAGACCCGCCAATGGGTGATCCTGCTGTCGATCATGTGGGCAGGTGCGATCATCGGCGTGCTCTTCCGGGTGCTGTGGACAACGGCCCCGCGCTGGCTGTTCGTGCCGGTCTACATCGGCATCGGCGTCGCCGGCGTCGGCTACATCCCCGCGATCTGGGCGCAGAACCTCGCCGTCGGCATCCTCATCGTCACCGGCGGCGCGTGCTACATCGCCGGCGCAGTCATCTACGGCATCAAACGCCCGAACCCGCTGCCGCGCACCTTCGGCTTCCACGAGATCTTCCACACCTTCACGGTGCTCGGCTACGGCAGCCACCTGGCCGCGCTGCTCATCGCCGCGGTCATCGCCAGCCCCGAGCTCCACGGCTGAGCGGAGACGAGTCCGCTCTCACACGCCGCCGCCGAGGTGCCGGTTCCCTCCCGGCGCGTCGCCGCTACTGTCGCTGGTCGCCGTCGCCCTCGGTGTCGAAGGAGTCATTGGCCTTCGAGGTGTGGGTCTCCGGCTGGTAGCGGCGCTGCTGCTCCTTGGCCAGCGGAATCGGATAGTGCTCGACGGCATGCACACGCCCGCGCACGCGGCGCACTCGGCGCAGCGCATCGCGGATGAGGAACACCGTCGCGATGACGAGCGCCAGGGTCACGAGGAAGCCGACCGTTCCCGGTGTCACGAGCTCTGGGTCCGGGTAGCGGACACCGTCCGTCGGGCTCGGGCTGGCTGCCAGGAATGTGAGCATCAGCTGTTCTCCCTGTCTGCCGACCCGAGTCCGGCAGCAGCCGGCTCGCCGGCACCGCCGGCAGCCGGCTCGTCAGCCACGACATACGGGGCCAACAGCCCTTCATCGGGCACCCGGCGGCCGTCATCGCGGGTGATGCCGGCGAACAGGTCCGTTTCGAGGAAGTCCCGGCTGCGGTCCAGGGGCTCCCGGCCGGTGTGGTCGGCGGCGAGCTCGAACTCCTCGGTCGGCCAGAAGCTCTTGGCGATCTTCCGCGCCTCGGAGAAGAACCCGCCCTTCGGGTCGATCTGGGTTGCGTGTGAGAGCAGCGCCCGGTCGGAGCGCTCCATGTACTCGCCGCAGGCGATCCGGGCGGTCATCCAGCTCTGCCGCTCCTCGGACCGCTCCCGGTAGCGCTCCAGCATGTCCGTGAACGGCGACTCGTGGCCGGCCGCGGTCATCTTCTCGTGGATCGCCAGCCACTTCCTGGGCGAGAGATCCATGTTGTAGTAGACCTTCTGCACCTGCCAGGCCTCACCCAGCTCCGGGTTGACCTCCGCCGCGGCGGCCTGCTCGACGGCAGCCATCGACACGATGTGGGTCTTGATGTGGTCCGGGTGCGGGTAGCCGCCGCGCTCGTCATAGGTGGTGAGCACATGCGGGCGGAAGCTGCGGATGAGGTGCACGAGCGGTCGGGCGGCGACCTCGGTGGGCACCTGGTAGAAGGAGCCGTGCGGAGTCTCGGTCTCCGGCTCGCCTTTGGGCAGTCCGGAGTCGACGAAGCCCACCCAGCGATGCTCGGCGCCGAGCACCTCGGCGGCGGCAGCCATCTCATGCCGGCGCAGGCCGGCGATGTCGCGGCGGGCGGCCGGGCTCTTGACCAGCGCCGGGTTGAGGATCGAACCAGCCTCGCCACCGGTCATCGTGGCGATCATCACCCGCGCGCCCCGCGAGGTGTACAGCGCAGTGGTGGCGGCGCCCTTCGATGACTCATCATCGGGGTGAGCATGCACGGCGAGCATGCGCAGACCGTGGAACGGGCGACCGGACGATACGGACATAAGCAGCGGGAACCTCTCACAGGACAGCCCACGGCACTGCCGCGGGCGCAGTACGGACTAGAGTATAGAGTAGTAGCCCAGCTCCCGTGGAACGAATCCGGCTGCCAGAAAGGACCGCATGACCGAGGAGACCTCCCGCACCGGCGAGAACGCCGGCAGCGGCGGCGGCCGGGTGGCTGTCTCCGACCGCTACGGCTCCCGCTCCCGGCTCCCGCAGCATCGCAGGCAGGCGACCACCGCCTCGGGCCCTGGGCGCCGCCCGCTCATCATCATCGCCGCGGTCATCGCCTTTGCCATCATGATCGGCCTGGCCGCCTGGTTCGCCTTCGCCCCCGCACGCGTGCCGGACACGCCCAAGACCATCCGCTACGATGTCGTCGACTCCTCACTGACCCGCACGACGATCTCCATCGTCCCTGATGAGACCCGCGACATCGGCTGCGCGGTGCAGGCGACGAACCTGCAGGAGGCCGTCGTCGGGTTCCGCGAGATCACCGTTCCGGCACAGGCGGATGCCTCCACCTCGGAGCCGGTGCAGATCGACGTCGACATCCGCACAACCCAGCTTGCCGCCAGCGGGCACGTAGATTCCTGCTGGTATGTGAGTTAGACTGAGCGTTCACATCGATTCCCGGTCACCTGCGGGTGTCCGGGAATTCTCATTGTCCGTCGTGTCCAGCTGGGCACGCATCTGCCGCTGCAGGTCATCCGGTCCGGCTGCGGCACTGTGTTGAGGAGATGAAAATGACCGAGGAGACCACAGCCGAAGAGACCTGGCTCAGCCAGGAAGCCTACGACCGGCTGGCTGAGGAGCTCGAGCACCTCAGCGGGCCCGGTCGCGCCGAGATCGCCGAGCGCATTGAAGCCGCCCGGGACGAGGGCGACCTGCGCGAGAACGGCGGCTACCATGCCGCGCGTGAGGAGCAGGGCAAGAACGAGGCCCGGATCCGTCAGCTCGAGCACCTGCTGCGCCATGCCAAGGTCGGCGAGGCCGACACCGACACCACCACTGTCGCCCCCGGCAAGATCGTCGTCGTGAAGATGAACGGCAAGGAGATGCGCTTCCTGCTCGGCTCACGCGAGATCGCGATGGACGACTCGATCAACGTCTTCTCCGAGCAGTCCCCGCTCGGCGCGGCGGTCAACGGCCGCTCGGTCGGCGATGACGCCACCTATGAAGCACCCAATGGCAAGGAGATGACGGTTTCGATCACCGGCGTTGAGGCCTACACCGGCTGAGCACGCCCCACTGACCGCACCAGCGCACCTGCCGCATCATGAGCAGGGCGCGCACGACGAAGGGCGGGTCCGCTGCTGCGGACCCGCCCTCAGTTCTCTCGACTCAGTCTTCTCGGCTCAGTCCTCGCGGCGCGAGCGCCCGGCCGCGTCGCCTGTGCCGCCTGCCGAGGCGGAGGCGCCTCCCGCCGCCGAGGTGCCGGACTCCTCAGCGTGCGTATCGCCGCTGGGAGCGGACTTCCCATACCCGGTGACGTCCGGAGCCAGCGGTGCGTCCTTCTCATCGTGGCTGAGATCCGGGGACGGCCCGGGCGTCGCCCGCCTGCCGTCGGGCTCCTCCTTCTTCTCGCCGCCAGCGGCGTAGACATCCTCGCCGGCCAGGTAGAGGACGATCGTGTTGAGGACCGCGATGATCGGCACCGCGAAGAGCGCACCGACGATGCCGTAGAGGGTCGCGCCGGCAGAGACGGCGAGCACGACGGCCAGCGGGTGGACGGAGACGGCCTTGCCCATGATGAAGGGCTGCAGGACATTGCCTTCGATCTGCTGAACGGCCAGCACCACGCCGGTCATGATGATCGCGGCGATGAGGCCCTTGGAGACGAGGGCGACGATGACGGCGATGATGCCGGTGACGACAGCACCGACGATCGGCACGAAGGAGCCGAGGAACACGAGCACCGTGAGCGGGAAGACGAGCGGGATGCCGATGAAGAAGGCACCGATGCCGATGCCGAGCGCGTCGACGCCGGCGACGATCACCTGCACCCGCACGTACTGCACAAGCGACTGCCAGCCGCGCAGACCGGCACCCTCGGCGCGGCCGCGGGCACGCCGCGGCAGCAGACCGATGAACCACGAGTAGATCCGCTGGCCGTCATAGAGGAAGAAGAACGAGGTGAACAGCGTCAGGATCAGGCCGGTGAAGAAGCTGCCGACCGACATCGCCGCACCGGCGACTCCGCCGAGGATCTGCCCGGAGCGCTCTTCGAGCATCGCCACAGCTTTATTCAGGGCATCATCGATCGCCACGGAGATGCGTGAGGAGTCGAGGCCGAAGGGGTTCTGCTGCAGGAAGTCAGAGATCGCGCGGATGCCGGCGACGACCTGACCGGTCAGCTCCCCCATGCCGACGACGATCTGCTGGCCGACGAGCGTCAGCAGCCCGACGACGAGGAGGATGAAGCCGACGAAGGTGACACCGGCTGCCGCACCGCGGTTCCAGCCGTGGCGGATGAGGAAGCGCGAGATCGGTGAGAGCAGGGCGGTGATGAGCAGGGCGAGGAGCGCCGGCAGCAGGATGACCGACAGCTTCGACAGCAGCCAGTAGCCCACACCGATCGCCGCAAGCACGATGAGAGCCCGCCATGACCAGGCTGCGGCCAGACGCATCGGCAGGGAGACATAGGGCTCGTAGGCGCCGCGCCCCTTCTCGTCTTCCGTCGGCTCGGGGGCCGGCGGCTCCGGGTAGGCCGGTGCGACCGGCGGTGCGCTGAAGGTTCCAGCGGGAGCCTGCGCGGCTTGGTCGCGACGGGAGCGGAAGCCCTCCCATGCACTGCGAAGCCGTCCGGGTCTGCGCTGCTGTTGCTCTGCCATAGGGTCAGCTTATCGCCTTGCACCCGCACTGCCATGTCACGCTGCCGACATGGTCTGCTGGCACGGTCTGCCTGCGGCTGCGCTGCTGGTGAGGCCGTGCAACTGTGCCGCTTATAAGGGATTAGACTCGTGCGGGACGGGAAAGGACGGTCATGCAGCGAAGAACCGCGACGGCACTGTCGCTCGGGCTGGTGCTGCCGGCAGCGCTCGCCGGCGGTGTCTACGGGCTCATGCGGCTGCAGTCGATGCGGCTGCGGCAGGCCTTCGACGACGACGTCGCCGCAGCCGCTGTCCCCCAGCAGTCCCGCCTCGTCGACCTCAGTGCCCCGCACAGCCGGGCGCTCGAGGACGTCGACGGCGACACCGAGCACCTGCCGGCGCTGGCCGTCATCGGCGATTCCTGGCTGGCCGGCATCGGCGTCGGCCGCCGCCGGCGCACACCTGCGATGCTCATCGCCCGCGGCCTGGCGGCACTGACCGGACAGCAGGTGCGTCTGCGCTCGACTGCGCAGGCCGGTGCGCGCGCCGATGACATCCTCTCGCAGGTCAACTCGATCCTGGCCGATCCGCTGCTGCGCCGCTCGCGCATCGGTGCACAGCCGCCGCGCTACGCCGTCATCGCGATGGGCAGCGCCGATGTCATCCACCCGATCACCGGCTCGATCGGCCTGCCGGTCCTCACCACCGCGCTCAACCGGCTACAGCGCGAAGGCGGCTACCGCGTCATCGTCCTCACCTGCCCCAACCTCGGCAGTCTGCCGGGCATCCCACAGCCTCTGCGCACCCAGCTGCGCCGCTCCTCCCGGGTGCTGGCCGGTTCGCAGTGGATGTTGGCGGTGTCCGCCGGAGCGCTCCCGATGTCGCTCAACACGGTGCTCTCCGGGACAACCAAACAGTCGCTCATCCGCACAGACGGCCGCTACCCCACCGCGCTCGGCTATGCGCAGCTGGCTGCAGCCGTCATCCAGCGCATCACCGTCGATCTGGAGCTGCCCCAGACGGTGACCGAGGATCCGGAGACTCGACCGAGCTGGCCCGCTGAGCTGGACGAGGAGCCTCAAGCCGCCGAGGAGGCCCAGTCTTCCGCGGAGGAGGCCGACTCCGCCGAGGAGACCGATCCGACCGAGGACGCCCACCGCACCAAGGAGACCCACCCATGAGCGCTGTCATCCTCGCCTCGGGATCGCCCTCGCGCTACACGACCCTCACCTCTGCTGGAATCACCCCGCAGGTCATCGTCTCCCACGTCGACGAGGCAGCCCTGCAGGCCGCCCATCCCACCGCCTCGGTCGCGGAGCTCGCACAGCTGCTCGCCGCAGCCAAAGGACGCGAAGTCCTCAGCCGGATCATCGCCGATGCCGCACTGCTCCCGGCAGCGCCGGCCGGCCCGCGCGTGCTCATCGCCGCTGATTCGATCCTCGAACTCGACGGGACGCCGGTGGGCAAACCCCACACCCCCGAACGCACCCGCGAGGTATGGCAGGCGATGGGCGGACGCACCGCACAGCTGCACACCGGACACTTCATCGCCCGGCTCGATCCGGTCGGCACCCCAGAGCAGCCGGCGTGGCAGGAAGCCGGCAGCCGCACGCAGACAGCCAGCACGACGATCCACACCGCTGCCTTGAGCGACGCGGAGATCGACGCCTATATCTCCACCGCCGAGCCCTTCGACGTCGCCGGCGCCCTCACCATCGACGGTTTCGGCGGCGCATTCGTCACTGGCATCGAAGGCGACCACCACAATGTCATCGGGCTGAGCCTGCCACTGGCGCGCACGCTCGTAGGCGAGCTCGGCGTGGCCTGGCACCAGCTGTGGGACATGAGCACCCAGTGAACCGGCACCTCGGCCACGGGCCGCGCTGAGACAGGCCGTGCTGAGAGTCCCGGCGACGCGCCCGAGAGCGCTTGAGAATTTCGCGCACCGATTTTGTTGATCGCCGACAAGAGTTTGGCGCTGGTCTCTAGATTGATACCGTTCCCTTCGTTTCATGCCCAGGAGATCAGATGACCGAGCCCATGCGGCAGTACTCCCCCACCGTGGAGCAGCGCCGGATCGAACGGGTCTTCATCGCCAACCGCGGTGAGATCGCGCTGCGCATCATCCGTGCATGCCACGACCTCGGCCTCACCGCCGTCGCGGTGTACACCAAGGCCGACGCCAATGCCGACTTCGTCCGGCTCGCCGACGATGCCTGGGCCCTCGACGGCACCGGTCCGGCCGAAACGTATCTGAGCATCGAGAAGATGATCGCCGCCGCCCAGCGCGCCGGCGCCGATGCCGTCCACCCCGGCTACGGCTACCTCGCCGAGAGCCCCGACTTCGCGCAGGCCGTCCTCGACGCCGGGCTCGTATGGGTCGGCCCGCCGCCGCTGGCCATCGACCGGCTCGGCGACAAGGCCGGCGCCCGTGCCGTCGCCGAGGCGGCAGGAGCCCCGATCACGCAGGGTTCCGATGGTGCCGTCGACGGAATCGACGATGCGCTGCAGATCGCTGAGCGGATCGGCTACCCGATCGCCGTCAAGGCCGTCTACGGTGGTGGCGGCCGCGGCTTCCGCACTGCTGCGAATGCTGCTGAGCTGCCCGATGCGCTGGCCGGCGCTTCCCGTGAGGCGCTCTCCGCTTTCGGGCGCGGCGAGTGCCTGCTGGAGCAGCAGATCGTCAATCCCCGCCACATCGAGACCCAGTGCATGGTCGATGGCACCGGCCGGGTGCTCGTCGCCTCGACCCGCGACTGCACTCTGCAGCGCCGCAACCAGAAGATCATCGAAGAGGCGCCGGCTCCGTTCCTCACCGAGGAGCAGGTCGCCACCGTCACGCAGGCATCGCAGGCCATCCTCCGCGAGGTCGGCTACGTCGGTGCGGCCACCTGCGAGTTCCTGCTCGGTGAGAACGGCGCGCTGACCTTCATGGAGGTCAATGCCCGGATCCAGGTCGAGCACACCGTCACCGAAGAGGTCACCGGCGTCGATCTGCTCGCCTGGCAGCTGCGGATCGCAGCCGGCGAGACCCTGCCCGAGGCGTTCCCGGCCCCGCGCGGACATTCGATCCAGTTCCGCATCAACGCCGAGGATCCGCGGCTGAACTTCTTCCCGGCCACCGGCCGGATCGGCCGCTACATCGAACCGGCCGGCCCCGGAGTGCGCGTCGATGCCGGCGTGCACCACGGCATCGAGGTCGGCGTCGATTTCGATCCGATGATCGCCAAACTCATCGTCACCGGTGAGGACCGCACACAGGCGCTCGCACGCGCACGCCGCGCGCTCGGCGAATACACCATCAACGGTGTCAAGACGCTGCTGCCCCTGCACCGCCGGCTCGTGAGCGAACCGGCCTTCGCCGAGGACTTCAGCGTCTCCACCCACTGGCTGCAGAAGACTTTCATGCCGACGTACGACGATCCGGAGGATCCCATGACACAGCAGACGCAGAACAGCCGCGAGGTCATCGACATCGTCGTCGAGGTCGAGGGCCACCGGATGACGGTCAAGGTCCCGGCCGAACTGGCCCGCCCTGCCCAGGCCGGCTCCCGCCCGCGCACCGGCCGGCTGCGCCGCCGCGGCTCCAACCGCACCGATGACGCAGCAGCGCTCACCGCGCCGATGCAGGGCACGATCGTGTCCGTCAACGTCGAGCCAGGCGCTGTCGTCGAGACCGGCGACACTCTGGCCGTCATCGAGGCGATGAAGATGGAGCAGCCGCTCAAGGCGACCCGTCCGGTGACAGTGTCGAAGATCTCAGTGGAGCCGGGCACCGCCGTCAAGGCCGGCACCGTGCTCATGGAGTTCGAGGACTGACACCGCGGCCGCTGCCGGGGAGCCGATGCCCGTGGAGCACTGCATCCGCGCGCACCTACGACTAAAGTCGTAGACCCTAGACGAAAGTCCGATTCCCGCCGGAAAGGGGCCATGCCACAATAAGACTGCCAATGGTGGCCGTCCCGATCCCCCATGCAACAGCGGGTGCGCTCGATATCATTCGAGTGCACCCGCTTCGCGTATGCCCGGCGGCGCTGCCTGAACCGGCTGCCCGGCAGCGTTGGCTGCGCCGGCAGTGCTCAGCTGGCGTGGTGATGCAGCTTGCGCGCCGCTTCGGTGATGGATCCCGACAGCGAGGGGTAGACGGTGAAGCTGGAGGCCAGCTGGTCGACGGTCAGCCGGTTCTCCACCGCCAGGGTGATCGGCAGGATGAGCTCACTGGCCTTCGGTCCGACGACGACACCACCGAGGATCGAACCGGAGCCGCGGCGGGAGAAGATCTTGACGAAGCCGTCGCTGATCTCCTGCATCTTCGCCCGCGCATTCGTACTCAGCGGCTGGGTGACGCATTCGATCTCCTTGCGGTCCTCCTCGAAGTCCTTCTGGGAGAAGCCGACGGTGGCGATCTCCGGGCTGGTGAAGATGTTCGAGGCGACATTGCGCAGCTTGAGCGGGGCGACGGCATCGCCGAGGGCGTGCCACATCGCGATCCGGCCCTGCATCGCAGCCACCGACGCCAGCGGCATGACCGAAGTGCAGTCGCCGGCGGCGTAGATGCCCGGCCGGGAGGTCCGCGAGACACCGTCGACGACGATGTGCCCGGAGTCCTCCAGCTGCACACCGGCCGATTCGAGACCGAGATCCTTGGTGTTCGGGATCGAGCCGACAGCCATGAGGCAGTGGCTGGCGTTGACCTTGCGGCCGTCATCGAGAGTGACGAGCACACCGTCATCGGTGCGGGTGACCGATTCGGCACGCGAACGGGAGAGCACGTTCATGCCGCGGGAGCGGAACGCCTTCTCCAGTACATCAGCGGCATCCTTGTCCTCACCGGGCAGCACGCGGTCGCGCGAGGACACGAGCGTGACCTTCGAGCCGAGCGCATGGTAGGCCGAGGCGAACTCCGCACCGGTGACGCCGGAGCCGACGACGACGAGGTGCTCCGGCAGCTCGTCGAGGTCGTAGAGCTGCGTCCACGTGAGGATCCGCTCACCATCGGGCTGGGCGCTCGGCAGCTCGCGCGGGTGGGCGCCGACGCAGATGAGGACGACATCGGCTTCGAGCTCGTACTCATTGACCTCGTCCTCGACGACGTGCACCGTGTGCCGGCCCGACATCCGGGCCGTGCCCTTGATTGCCTTGACGCCGGCCTCGACGAGCCCGTCGTAGATATCGGTGGCCTGCGCATCTGCCAGGTGCTTGATCCGCTTGTTGATGGTGCCGAGGTCGGCACGGGCGGCACCGCGTTCGATCGGCGAGGACGTGCTGTCCTCGGGCCCGCGCAGGCGGATGCCCAGCGGTCCGGAGACCTCGATCTGGCCCATGAGCTCGGCAGTGGCGATGAGCGTCTTCGACGGCACGACGTCGGTCAGCACCGCAGACCCGCCGCAGCGGTTGCGCTCGATGAGCATGACATCGGCGCCGAGCTGACCGGCCACCAGCGCGGCCTCGTAGCCGCCGGGACCACCGCCGATGATGACGACACGGTTCTGGGAGGGATCAAGTACGTTCTTCACAGTCTCATTCTCTCAGCGGCAGGCAAGTCGATGGCATGACAGCGGCGGCGCTGCGGCCGCCCCTGTCGTTCGGTTCCATCCTAGTGTGTGAGCTCCGGCTGCCTTAAGCGGCCGGCGCTTGGGCCCCGGCTCGCTCAGGCAGCGAGCGCATCTGCCTGGGCGCCCGCGGCCTCAGCGGTGGGCCGGAATGCGGCCCGCATGGCAGCCTCAGCGTGCGGCCCGCATGGCCTGTGGGGTCTCAGGTGATGGTGGAGGTGATCGCCTCGGCCGGGCTGATGCGCCGGCCCTGTGTGGCATGCTGGCTGGCCAGCCCCAGATAGGTCTGGGCGTTCGTGTGGATGTGCTCGATATTGGCCTCGGTGAGCTCCCGCCGCACCTTCGCCGGCATCCCCGCCACCAGCGATCGGGCCGGGATCTCGGTGCCCTCCAGGACGAGCGCGCCGGCGGCGACGAGGGTCTCCGGGCCGATGACCGAGCCGTTGAGCAGCGTCGAGCCCATGCCGATGAGGCAGTCATCGGCGACCGTCGCACCGTGGACGAGCGCGCGGTGGCCGACGGAGACGCGGGCGCCGATCGTCACCGGCACCCCCTCATCGGAGTGCATGACGGTGTTGTCCTGCACATTGGTGTCCGCTCCGATCGTGATGGAGCTCGCCTCGGCGCGCAGCACGGTGCCGTAGAAGATGCTGCTGCCGGGCCCGAGGCGGACGTCGCCGATGAGCGTGACGCCCGGAGCGACGAAGGCCGTCGGGTGGATCTGCGGTCGGATATCGCCGAGGGCGATGATGCGCACATCGCTCAGGTCGCTGATGGTGTCCATGATCACAGCCAAGCAGAACCGCAGCCGCCCGGCAAGGGGACGCCGGGCTTTCGTCGGCCGCTGAGTGCTCGCAGGCTGCCGGTTCGCGCCGCCGGAGGTGCGAATCGATTTGCGATGCGATGGGCGAGGGCGCAAAATGAGAAGATTGACGGAGATTGTCGGAAACTTCACACTCCCAGACTCTTGTGCTGTCCTGCCACATATGTGAACCTGGTGGACACAGCGACCATTTGCCGTCGCCTGCCTGCTGTGTGCGCCGCGTCTGCGGCTGGCACCCCGATGCAGGAGGGCGACTTCCGCTCCAGGAAAGGACACCATGGATTGGCGCCATCGCGCGGCTTGCCTCAATGAGGATCCCGAGCTCTTCTTCCCCATCGGCAACACCGGCCCCGCTCTCCTGCAGATCGAGGAGGCCAAGAGTGTCTGCCGCCGCTGCGAGGTCGCCGAGGTCTGCCTCCAGTGGGCGCTCGAATCCGGTCAGGATGCCGGAGTCTGGGGCGGTATGAGCGAAGACGAACGCCGCGCCCTCAAGCGCCGCGCAGCCCGCGCCCGCCGTGCCGGCTGATCCCGAGCACCCCACAGCTTCTCACGCAGCGCCCGCCGTCGACCGACCGACGGCGGGCGCTGCGCATGCCCTGGCCCCCTGCGTCAGCGGTCGCGGCCGAGCGGCACGTCGATGATGACTTCGGTGCCGCCGCCTGCGCGCGGCTGCCACGTGATCGTGCCGCCGAGGTCGGTGGAGACGAGCGTCTTGACGATCTGTGTGCCCAGCCCATTGCCGGGCCCTCCGCTCTCCGGCAGGCCGGCGCCGTCGTCAGCGACGGTGACGCGCAGCCGTTCGCCGGTGCGCTCGGGCATGACCCAGACGGTCGCCTGGATCCGCTCATCGGTCTCGGGCTTCTCGAGGCTGAGGGGGAAGCCGTGTTCGACGGCATTGGTCACCAGCTCGGTGAGCGCCAGCGCCAGTGAGGTCGCATCGACCGAGGAGATCTTGCCGAAGCTGCCGGTGCGCTGCAGGGTGATCTCAACGTGGGGACTGGCGAGCTCCGGGGTGAGCTTGAGGCCCTTGTCGACGATCTCATCGAAGTCGACTTCGCTGTCGAGTCCCTGGCTGAGCACATCATGGACGACAGCGATGATCGAGACCCGGCGGGTGGCCTCCTCCAGCGCTTCCTTCGCCTCGGCCGAGGAGATCCGCCTCGTCTGCAGGCGCAGCAGAGCAGCCACCGTCTGCAGATTGTTCTTCACCCGGTGGTGCATCTCGCGGATCATCGCATCGCGGCCGAGCAGCTGCCGGTCGCGACGGCGGATCTCGGAGACATCGCGCAGCAGCACCGCCGCACCGATCCGGTTGCCGGCACGGGTGAACGGGATCGCCCGCAGGGTGACGGTGACGGCACCGGCTTCGACTTCGGTGCTCCACGGGGCACGTCCGGTGAGCACGACCGGCAGTGTCTCATCGACGGGGCGGGCCTGTTCGACGAGCCCGGAGAACACCTCGGCGAGGTACCGGCCCTCCAGCTCATCGTCGTGGCCGAGGCGGTGGATGACGGAGATGCCGTTGGGCGATGCGTAGCGCACCCGGCCCTCACGGTTGAGCACGACGATGCCGTCGCCCACCCGCGAATCGCCGCGATGGCTGGCGGCGTCATCGTCGAGGTACGGATAGTCGCCTTCGGAGATCATCGTCAGCAGCATCGAGGCGCACGCCCGGTAATTGCGCTCCAGCCGGGAGGACACGCTGCGGCGCAGCTCCTCAGTGTGGCGGGTGAGGACAGCCACCGTGCGTCCTTCGCGGACGACGGGCACCACCTCGGCGCCGGCAATCGGAGCGGCGGGATCCTCCAGCTCTTCCGGCCCTGGGGCGAGGATGATCTCCTGGCTGTCCCAGGCGCGCTGCATGAGCTCGGATTCGACCGCATCGGAGAGCAGCCCGATCGCATCCTCAGGGTAGGCGGTCGCACCGGTCGTCGGACGGCAGTGAGCGGCGGCCCGGAACCGGCCCGGCGCCTCGGTGTCGGGGACCCACAGCAGCAGGTCAGCGAAGGACAGATCGGCCAGCAGCTGCCAGTCGCCGACGAGGACGCTCAGCCATTCGACATCCCGCTCATCAGCGATCTCCTCGCTGGCGTCGATCTCCGTCGATCCGCTCATCCTCTCACTCCCCTGCTGTTCTGCGGCTCGGCTCCCTGCCGCCGGGCCCTGGGCGATGCCCGGGACCCGGCGGGGCAGGAAGGCGATCAGCTCTCTTCGGACTGCCAGACCGTCGAGCGGACCATGCCGCGCATCATCCGCATGAGCACCGACAGCGGCGCCTGCGTGACGGTGTCGAGCTCGCGGACCTCATCGATCGTCTCGAGCACCTGGGTGAGCGAGGCCTCGTTGCGCTCCCGCCACTGGGCGATCCGGTGCGCGGCCCGCTCAGCCGGGGTCGCGCCCTCGGCCTCGGTCGAGGACAGCACCGCATGCACAACAGCGAAGACCGCCTGGTAGTAGTCATCGCGCATCGCGCCGCGGGCCAGCGCCGACCAGCGGTCGGAGCGGTCGAGCTTGCCGATGAGCCGCAGCAGCTCGGTGCCCGAGACCAGGTCGGTGACCTGGTAATACGCCTCGGCGACGTCCTCGCTGTGCAGGCTCAGACGGTTGGCGATCTGGGCGATGTCGAGCAGCGGGAACTCATCGAGCAGCGCCGCGGCCCGGTAGGCCACGGACTCCGGAACCCCGTCGTCGATGAAGGACTGCGCATTGGTCTCCAGCTCCTGCGCGTCAGCGCTCTGGAGCATCTGCGGCACACGCGGGCGCAGCTGGTCGAGGATCGAACCGTAGCGTTCGATGCCGGCCGGCACGTCGAGCTGCGTGGGCGCCTGGTGGGCGAGCCAGCGGGAGGCGCGGTCGAGCAGCCGCACATAGCCGTGCTGCAGCCGGACCTGGACGGCGGAGTCGACGAGATTGTCCAGCGCGCAGATGTCATCGAAGTGGCTGTCGAGATCGAAGATCTCCATGACCACCGAGTAGACGCGGGCGATGTGCGGGATCGACGCGCCGGTCTCCTCGCCCATGCGGAAGATGTAGGTCAGGCCGCCGCGGTCGACCATCCGGTTGACGAGGTGGGCGGTGGCGATCTGGCGGCGCAGCGGATGATCGGCGAAGTGCTCGCCGAAGCGCTCGGCGAGGCTGGCCGGGAAGTAGTCGAGCAGATGCTGGTTCGTCCACTCCTCCTCCGGCAGCTCGCTGTCGAGGATCTCATCCGCAGCGTTCATCTTGACGTAGGCCAGCAGCACCGCCAGCTCCGGCGAGGTGAGCCCGCCGCCGGTCGAGGTGCGGTTGGCCAGCTGTTTGGTCGTCGGCAGGAACTCGACGGCGCGGTCGAGGTCGGCATGCTTCTCCAGGTAGCGCATGAGCCGACGGTGGGTGCCGGACATGACATCGGAGCCGTCGCGGGACTCGCCGAGCAGCACGTTCTGGCTGTAGTTGTTGGCCAGCACCCGGTCGGCGACCTCATCGGTCATCGACAGCAGCACATCGACGCGCTCATCGGCGCTGAACGCGCCGTTCTTGATGAGCGTGTCGAGCAGCAGCTTGATGTTGACCTCCTGGTCGGAGGAGTCGACGCCGGCGGAGTTGTCGACGGCATCGGTGTTGATCTTGACGCCGCCGAGCGCCGCCTCGACACGGCCGAGCTGGGTCGCGCCGAGGTTGCCGCCTTCGCCCACGACGCGGGCGCGCAGCTCGGAGCCGTTGACGCGGATGGCGTCATTGGCCTTGTCGCCGACATCGGCGGCCGTCTCCTGCTCGGATTTGATGTAGGTGCCGATGCCGCCGTTGTAGAGCAGATCGACCGGAGCGGTGAGGATGCCGCGGATGAGCTCATCGGGCCGGTACTGGCCCGGGCTCATGCCCAGCCGCTCGGCAGCCTGCTGGCTCAGCCGGATCGACTTCGACGAGCGCGGGTAGACGCCGCCGCCGGCGGAGAGCAGCTCCGGGTTGTAGTCCTGCCAGGATGAGCGCGGCAGCTCGAAGAGGCGGCGCCGTTCGGCGAACGAGGTGGCGGCATCCGGGTTCGGGTCGATGAAGATGTCGCGGTGGTCGAAGGCGGCCACGAGGCGGATGTGCTCGCTGCGCTGCATGCCGTTGCCGAACACGTCACCGCTCATATCGCCGATGCCCACGACGGTGAACTCCTCGGCCGCAGTGTTGACGCCGAGTTCGCGGAAGTGCCGTTCGACGGACTTCCAGGCACCCCGGGAGGTGATCGCCATCGCCTTGTGGTCGTAGCCGACCGAGCCGCCGGAGGCGAAGGCGTCGCCGAGCCAGAAGCCGCGCTCCTCTGCGATGCCGTTGGCGACATCGGAGAACCGCGCGGTGCCCTTGTCGGCGGCGACGACGAGGTAGGAGTCCTCATCATCGTGGATGACGGTGCGCTCCGGGTGGACGACGACATTGCCCTCGGCGGTGTATTCGAGGTTGTCGGTGATGTCGAGCAGCGCGTTGATGAACACCTTGTAGGCGTCCTGTCCGGCGGCCTGCCAGGCATCGCGGTCCTGGGCAGGGTCCGGCAGCTGCTTGGGCACGAAGCCGCCCTTGGCGCCGGTGGGCACGATGAGGGCGTTCTTCACCATCTGCGCCTTGACGAGGCCGAGGACCTCGGTGCGGAAGTCGTCCCGGCGGTCCGACCAACGCAGGCCGCCGCGGGCGACCTTGCCGAAGCGCAGGTGCACGCCTTCGACCTCCGGCGAGTACACCCACATCTCATAGGCCGGCTTGGGCTTGGGCACGAAGTCGAGCTGCGGCGGCAGGATCTTGAACACCGCCGCCCGCGGCAGGGATCCATCGGCCGGCTGGAAGACGTTCGTGCGCACCGTCGCGTCGATGAGCGAGAGCACCGCACGCAGCACCCGGTCGGCGTCGAGGCTCGTGACCTCGGACAGGGCGCGTTCGATGCGCTCGTGGATCTGGCCGATGTGCTCCTCGCGGGTGCCGACTGCCGGGGTCAGGTCCGGGTCGAACTTCGCGTGGAAGTAGCCGATGAGCAGCGCCGAGAGCTCCGGGTTCGAGGTGAACACCGAGCCGAGGTACTTATCGGAGTAGGAGAATCCGGCCTGGCGCAGGTAGTGGGTGAAGGCTCGCAGCACGGCGAGGTCCTGCCACGGCAGGCCGGAGACGATGAGTCGGTCCATGCTGCCGGTCTCGCGCAGCTTCTTCCAGCCGGCGGCGAAGGCCTCCTCGATGCGCTCGAAGTCCTGCGAGGAGATCTCGTCTTCGAACTCCAGACCGAAGTCGTAGATGTAGCGGGTGGAGCCGTCGGGCAGATCGAGCTCATAGGGTCGCTCATCGAGCACGGAGGCGCCGAGGTTCGACAGGAACGGCAGGATCTCCGACAGGCCGGCCGGGCTCAGCCGGTAGAAGGACAGCCGCGCCTGATTGCTCGGGGCGCCCTTGGGGCGGACCATCTTCACCAGCGGCTCATCGTCGCTGTCGAGCGTTTCGAACAGCGCGATGTCCTCCACCGCTTCCTGCGGGGAGTTGTACTCGATGTAGGAGGGCGGAAACGCCTCGGCCCAGGTGCGGGCGCGCTGCAGCTCGGCAGCGCTGTGGCGGGCGTTGCTCGGGGCCAGGTGCTCCCACACGTCCTCCGACCAGGAGCGCAGCGCGCCGGTGATCTCCTCGGCCACCGCCTCGGGGTCGGCCTGCGGCAGGCTGATGTCGCGGCGCACGCGGGCGACGAAGTGCAGCCGGGCGAGCGCGGATTCGGTCAGCAGCACATCGAAGTCGACGGTGTCGGCGGCATAGGCTTCGCGCAGCACTGCCTCGACCCGCAGCCGCGATTCGGTGTCATAGAGGTCGCGCGGCACGTAGACGAGCACGGAGACATAGCGGTCATAGGCGTCGCGGCGGATGAAGACGCGGGCTTCGCGCTTCTCCTTGAGGTCGAGGACCTGCATGACGACGGCGAAGATCTCCTCGACATCGGCGTGGAACAGGTCATCGCGCGGGTAGGTCTCCAGGATCGAGAGCAGCTCATCGCCGGAGTGGGTGTCGCGCTCGACACCGGATTCGCGCAGGATCCAGGCGACCTTCTGGCGGATGACCGGGATGTCGAGGACCGAGGCGTTGTACATGCCCGAGGTGTAGAGGCCGACGAAGCGGCGCTCGCCGACGATCCTGCCGGACTCGTCATAGGTCTTGACGCCCAGGTAGTCGAGGAAGCTGCGGCGGATGACGTGCGAGCGCGAGTTCGCCTTCGTCAGCACGAGCACGCGCGGCTCCTCGGCGCGGGCGGCGACGTTCGTCGTCAGCTGCGAGGTGCGGGTCGGCCGCAGCGCGGAGATGCCGAGTGCGGTGTCGTCGATCGCATGGAGGGCGAGCTCCTCACCCGAGGTGTCGAGCGAGTATTCGCGGTAGCCCAGGAAGGCGAAGCGGCCGTCGAGCCATTCGAGCAGCTCGGCGGCTTCAGCGGCCTCCTCGGCGAGCTCCGGGCGCGGCGCGGTGGTGCGCAGCTGCTCAGCGATGGCGCGGGCGCGGTCGCGCATGGCGTCACGGTCGGCTTCAGCGGCGATCGTGTACTCCAGGACGCGGGCGATGCGCTCGCGCAGCTCCTCGAACGCCTCTTCGGGCACCTGGTCGATCTCCAGGTGCACCCAGGATTCCTTCGCCCGCGCGGCAGCAGAGGTCCCCGGGGTGATCGTCGGCAGCACCGAGGTGTCGGTGGTGGTGCGGGAGAGCTCGTTCGCGGGCACGAGGCTGAGCTTGCCGCCGGAGCGCTCGGTGACGATGATCGGGTGCCGGACGGCGCGGATGTTGTGCCCGGCGCCGGTGAGCTCGGAGATGACCGAGGAGAGTGTGTAGCGGGTGTCGCGCAGCACAATGTTGATGACGGTGCGGTTGCCGGTGTAGTCGGCGTCGCTGGTGGCCGGGTTCCTCACGTCGACGACCGGGGTGGTGCCGTCGAAGGTGGCAGCCACCTCATAATGGCGGGCTGCGGCAGCGGCGAGGACCTCGGGACCGTAGGTCTCATACTCGGCGTCGCTGATGCGGGGGAAATATGCGCGGATGAGTCCAGTCGGAGGGATCGATCCCATCTGGTCAGTCCACGCTTGAGCAATCTCGGTCGAGCGGACCTCGGTCACTATGCCACCTTCTTGTCGATCGGTAGTTGAAGCGAGAGACAGCAACGTCGCTGCCCGCTTCCAACTCTAGTCCCGAACCGCGCTGTTTTCATGCTGTCGGCGGCCCCAATTCAGGCTGCCAGCGGCTCCGTTCCACACAGCCGGCACCGTGCGATCCATGCAGCCGGCACTGCGCACTCCATGCGGCCGGCACCGCGACCGGACCTGTCGGCAGGCACCCGGAGCACTCCGCGTCCTGCAGGCTGGACGAAGAATCCGGTCATGGCAGACTGGAGCCATGAAGACGATCACCGCACAGCGCACCTCGCAGTCTGCGCTGCACAGCATCCTCACGCGCTTGGAGTCCCCGCAGCTGTGGAACCACTACGACGCCGAGGTGGAGATCACCGGATCGGCGACCACGGGGCTGGACGTGCGCACCTCTGCCCCGCTGCCGGCGTCTGAGACTCCCGAGCAGGCACGCCGCTTCATGACGCAGGATGCCCGCGTCGAACAGCACTTCTCACTGCCGGCCACAGCGGCCGACGCTCCCTCTGCCCGCGCTCAGCAGAGTGTCACGGTGACCGGCATGCCGGTCACCGTCACCGCGGTCATCGACTTCAGCGCGCTCGACCCGTCCGATGTCGCCGGCTCCGGCACGCAGATCTCCGTGAACGCCGAGGTGTCCTCGAAGATGCTGCTGCTCGGCTCAGCTGTCGAGTCCGCTGCCGCCCCCGCCATCGAGCGGATGCTGACCAAACGCCTCCAGGAGATCGCCGACCTCTGAGGCGTCGAACCACAGCAGCGGTGAGGACCGCAGCATCTCCGCGGCCGCCTCACCGTCATCCGGCAGGGCCGCGACCACCTCGGGATCGTCGATGTGGAAGCTCACGACGCGGCTCGGGTCGATGCTGAGCGGGCCGAACACCTCGAGCCCGGCCCCGACCGGCCGCACCTGCGCGCCGAGGGCAGGGATGTCGCAGGCGATGACGACCCGGGTGCTGCCGGTGCGCAGCGCCTCGTCGAGGCAGGCCTCGGCCGCGGTCATCTGGGCGCTGAACTCGGCCTCTTCACCGGCATCGGAGCGCAGCGCGCGCCCATCGGCGTCCGGGGCGAAGGCGAGGACATCGGTGATCTGCGGCCAGGCGGCCGCCAGGTGCTGTGAGGTCAGTGGGACATAGGCGCGCACATTCGAGCTCATGAGGCCATTGTCCTCCGCCGCAGGCGCGGAAGGCGAACGCGACGCGCGGCCTGGCGATCGCGGCGACCCCGGCGGCGCAGCTGCAGCTCCGGCAGACCCGGCAGCTCTTCGGCGAGTGCGCTGATCGCTGTGGCCGCAGCGCTGCGCGGGGCGTGTTCGGTCACGGCCTGGCCGGCGAGCACCGCGGCGTCGACGGCAGCGCAGTCATCGGGCACATAGCGGCAACCCTCCAAGCCGAGGAACCGGGCGAGTGTCGCGTCGATCGCGGCCTGCGGCTCGGCTCCCACCGCCGAGGCGCGGGCCCGGTTCATGACGATCGTCGCCGTTGTGCGCAGCGCCTCGCCGCGCTCGGTCTCCAGCAGGCGCACGAGCCGCTGGATGCCGAGCGGGTCGGCGTGGGCGACGAGGAGCGTATGGTCGGCGCGGTCGAGCACCGCGCGGGTGGCGGCATGCCGGTCATAGTGCGGATCGGCGAACTCGTCATCGGGGTCGATGCGGTCGGCGATGTCGACGATGACGACATCGGCGAAGGCGGCAGCGGCGTCGAGGATCGCGCTCAGCAGCGCCGGGCGGACCTCCGGCCAGCGGCTGGCGCGGCTGAGCCCGGTGACAAGGTGCAGGCGCGGGCTGACGGTCGTCAGATGGTGGCTCAGCAGCTCCGGGGTCAGCATGCCGCTCGCGGCCCGACGGCACAGCGCGGCCAGCTGCGGGGCGTCGTCGAGCACACCGAACATCGCCGCCTGTGCGGCGGTGACGGTGTCAGCGTCGATGAGCACGACCGATTCGCAGCGGCCGCTGAGCACATGCGCAAGACCCGCGGCAATTGTTGAGCGGCCCGGAGCCGAGCCGGTCCCCCACACTGCGATGACCGGGCCGGGTTCGCGCGGCTGCTCCATGCGCGGCGGAGCCGACGGCCGCGGCGGCACCGCCAGGGACTGGGCGCAGTCGCGCACGGCGGCGAGGAACACCTCGGGCGGGTCCCAGGGCGAGACCTGCGCACTCACACCCCAGGCGCGGAACTGCTCCTCGTCATCGCCCAGGCCCAGCAGGCGGGCGCCGGTCCCATGCAGCCGGCGCACCACCTCGGCGTCGAGGCCGCGGAAATGGCGGCCGAGGATGACGACGGCGCCCATCCCGGCGTTGGCGGCCGCCAGCAGCTCGACCTCATCGGCGGGCCGGCGCACGATCGTGATGTCGCCGGATTCGCTCAGGCGCGCGGAGACGGTGGGCTCGTGTTCGACATCGACGGCGACGATGACGCTGATGGGCGGCTGCTGGCTCATGCCGGCCTCCGTTCGGGGACAGCGGCCACGGAGATGTGGTGTTCACCGGCGAGAGCGGCGAGCACAGTGTCGATATCGGCAGTGGGCACGAAGACCTCCAGCCGACTGGTGCTGGCCCCGGTGAAGCCGCCGGCATCGCGGTCGACGGAGATGACGGCGACAGTGCTGAGAATGAGCTCGGGTGCGCTGTCCTCGGCGCGGGTGTCGGTGCCCCACAGGTCGATCGTCGACCCGGCCGCGACCTGGCTCGGCAGCCCGCCGGGGACGTCGACGGCGATGATGCGGCCGGCGAGCTGCTCGGCGGTGCCGATCTGCGAGGCCGGGATGAGCTCGCCCGGTGCGATGGCGGCAAGCACCGTCGAGCCGGCAGGGATCTCCGTTGAGGTGGGCAGATAGTGCTCTGCGGCTTCGGACATCCGCACCTCGGATGCGGTGAGGTCATCGGGGCCGATCGTATGTCCGGGCACGAGCGGCCGGGAGGCGCTCCAGACCGTCATGGTGTCGGCGGCCTGCTTGACGACGAACCACGTGCCGAGGATCGACAGCGCGACGATGAGCGCACCGATGATGAGCTTGGGATCGCGCCAGCGCGGTGGTCGCAGCCGTTCTGCCCGCTTGGGGTCGCGGAAGGACATGGGACTCCTCTTGCTTGGGGACTGCCGCGGCCGAGGTGGGGGCCGAGACCGCAGTGTGACCTAGCTTACATAGAGGGTCCAGTGCGTGGACAGGGGTGTGGAAAACACATCTGTCCACAAGCAGCAGCGAATGGCATGGTTTGATATCAAAGTGGTCTACACTGGTGGCATTGCATTCCACCAGCTGCCGTCCGCCAGACCCGGCGGCGCAGCAGCAAAGGAGTTCCATTCATGGTTGCTGAAGTCCGCTTTCTGCCTCTCACCGACGTTGCGGAGATCCTCAACATCACCGTCACGCAGGCACGCGCTCTCGTGCGTTCGGGTGAGCTGCGGGCCATCAAAGTCGGCGGCCGCGGTCAATGGCGGATCGAGAAGACGGAGCTGGAGGACTACATCCAGCGGATGTACTCTCAGACCCGGCAGGCGATCCAGGAGGGTCGCGTCGAGGTCTGAGCCTCAGCTCAGCGCGATGTCCTGCACCGCGATGAGCGCGCTCAGCGGCACAAGATCCACTGTCGCACCGCGGCGCAGCTGCAGATAGTCGGCTCCGACCGCATCGATGCGGCCATCGAGCACATGCCCGTGATGGCCGCAGTAGACACGGCATTCGAGCACCCCGTCAGCGAATCGGCGCAGCGGGGAGCGGATCGACAGCTGTGAGATGACGGCATCGCTGCCGTGCGCCACCCGGCGCAACCGCAGGTGGTCGACACCGGCAAGGTTCAGCAGCGCCCGCGGGGCGCCAGGAACATGTCCCCGCAGCAGCACCCACTGCTGCCCTACGGCATCGACGAGCCCATCGAACCATGCTCCTCCGGCGTGGACGTCGATCGGCGTGCCGATGGCACCGGCGAGGCGGTGCGCCAGCCCGTGATCGGCGAACTCTCCGGCGACGAGATCGCCGAGCTCACCCATCCGCTCATGATCCACCCGCCCTAGTTCCTGTGCTTCGAGGTCTGCGAACAGCGCTTCGATGCGCTCAGCCTCGATGCCCTCCGCCTCGGCAGAGCGGCCGGCGGCGTTCGGGCGGCCTGCATCGTTCGGATGGCCGGCAGCGCCCGGGCGGCCGGCAGAACCTGGACCGTCGGCGCCGTTGCTCCGGTCCGGTGACATGGGGTCATGCATACACCCATGATGACAGACCGGCTCCACCAGCAGCGTCGTCGCAGATGGACGCAGCGGCAGACACGAGGAGCACCCGAATCGCCAGAGCTCACAGGCGTTCGAATCAACTCGAATCTCAGTATTTCTGTTTGCTGACTATTGACTTCGTTTGATGTCGTTTGGCATGCTTGATTCCACTTCGAGAGGATTGAGCATGTACTACTGGCTGATGGGTTCGCTGAGCCTCGCGCATATCGCCGTGACAGTCTGGCTGCTCAGCAGCGCTGTTGAACTGCTGGAGGCACTCGGACACGGGGACATCGGCGCTGCGCTCGTGCTCGTCATCGCCGGTGCGGCCGTACTGGCCGGCATCCGGCTGACCTGCGCAACGATTCTGAGCGCCCTTGCTCATGCCGCGCGTCTGCTCGGTCCGGCCGCTGCACGGCGCTGCGCGGCAGCTGCCATCGCCATCAGCCCAGCACGGTTCCGGCGAGCGGTTGCCGCCTCGGTCGCCGGTGCTATCCTCACCGGATCCGGCTTCGCCACTGCCGCAGCGGCAGCGCCCTCCCCCAGCTGGCCGTCCCGGACAGCTGAAGCCGACGTCAGCGCTCCTGCCTCCCCTGGCTGGCCGACGCGGTCACCGGACGCTGAGGCCGATGCTCCGACCTCACCAGGCTGGCCCACGCGGTCGCCTGATGCCGACGACGATGGGCCGACATCCCCGAACTGGCCGACGAGTCCTGCCGCATCCCCGACCTCTGCTCCCCCGCAGTCGCCCGAGGACACTGATGCGGACACCACCCCGAGCGCCGAAAGCTCGCCGAGCACCGATGATGCGCCTGTGCGGCAGAAGGACTCGGTGCAGCAGAAAAAGCCTCAGGATGAGCCGGAGGAAGAGCAGAGGCTGTCTGATGATGAGCCGGAGATCATCACCGTGGAAGCCGGTGAGAGCCTGTGGTCGATCGCTGCCGAGCATTCCGATACCACGGACGTCGAGCAGCTGAGCGCACGCGTCGAAGCCATTCATGAAGCCAACCGGTCCGTCATCGGGGCCGACCCCAACCTCATCATGCCCGGACAGCGATTGGAGATGCCATGACCACCATGATGACCGCCGCCAACCCCGGCGAACTCACCCTCACCCGGCCGCAGCCGCGCGCTGTCGCCTCGGCCCCGGCAGCCGGAAACACGGCCCCGGCAGCCGAAAACGCAACACCGACTGCTGGCAGTGCGACGCCGGCGACCGGCAGCACGACAGCAGCGGCCGCTCCGACTCGCGGCATGCGAGCACCCCGCTCCGCTGCACCACAGCAGACTGCAGGAGCCCGCCCAGCAGAACACGACGATGACGTCATTGCTGCACTCGAGGCGGCCGCCGCATCGCTGTCGGTGGCGATCATCGAGATCTTCAGCGGCACGCGCGCACCCTCATCAGTGGGCCGCTGGGTGGCACCGGATCTGTTCGAGCGGATCCGCGCGCACGCAGCCTACCGGCAGAAGCTTACGGCAGCAGCGCCGCCGCGGCCGGCGATGCTCGCAGCAGGCAAGCCGCGCGTGTGCCTCATCAGCGAACGCGTCGCCGAAGCAGCCGTCGTCGTCAACACCGGACGACGCCACCGAGCAGTGGCGCTGCGTCTGGAGCACATCCGCAACCGCTGGCTGCTCACGCAGCTGGAAACCGCCTGATGATTGGTGCGGCGGAACCGGTCAGCGCTTCTTCTTCGCCTTCCGGCGCTCTGCCCGGTTCGCCGGGGCACTGTCGGCACCGGCACCGGAGCCCGATGACTGGGCTGAGGAGTTGGCGCTGCCCGAGCCCATGATCTGCGCATCCCCGGTCTCGCTCGGTGCTGAGAGCTGCAGCTCAGGTTTGTTCGGCTCCAGCTCCTTGGCCTCAACCTCGACGAAGTCGTCGCTGGGATCATCGAGATCCTCACCGGGATTGACGCGCACCTGGACTTCGAGCTTGTTCGTCAGCCGCACGACGTCTTCCTTGATGCCCTCCTGCATGGTGGAGAACATCTCGAAGCCTTCGCGCTGGTATTCGACGAGCGGGTCGCGCTGGGCCATCGCCCGCAGACCGATGCCGTTCTTGAGGTAGTCCATCTCGTAGAGGTGCTCGCGCCACCGCTTGTCGATGACCGAGAGCACAACGCGACGCTCGAGTTCGCGCATCGCTTCCTCACCGAGCTGCTCCTCACGGCGGTCGTAGGCGAGGTCGGCATCCGCGCGAATCTCCTTGACCATCTTCTCGCGCGTGAGGTTGCCCTTGCCGCCGGCGTCCTCGGCGAGATCCTCGGCATTGATCGAAGGATCATAGAGCTCACCGAGTGCGGTGAAGAGCTTGTCAATCTCCCAGTGATCCGGCGGGCCGGCGGTCGCACCAGTGACGTAGTCCTCGATGACATCATCGCGGAACAGCTGCACCTGCTCGGCCAGATCATCGCCGTCGAGAACGCGGCGGCGCTCATTGTAGATGACGGTGCGCTGCCGGTTGAGGACGTCGTCGTACTTGAGCACGTTCTTGCGCTGCTCAGCATTGCGCTGCTCGATCTGGGTCTGCGCTGACAGAATCGCACGCGTCACCATCTTCGACTCCAGCGGCACGTCGTCAGGCACATCGGCGATCGCCATGATCCGCTCCGCAGCACCGGAGCCGAACAGCCGCATGAGATCGTCCTGCAGCGACAGGTAGAAGCGGGATTCGCCCGGATCACCCTGACGGCCGGAACGGCCGCGCAGCTGGTTGTCGATGCGGCGGGATTCGTGGCGCTCGGTGCCGAGCACGTACAGGCCGCCGGCCTCACGAACCTCCTCGGCCTCGGCCTCGACGCGCTCCTCCGCAGCGGCGAGCACCTCCGGCCACAGCGCCTCGTACTCCTCTTCGTTCTCCTTCGGGTCGAGGCCCTTCTCCGCCATCTCGGCCACCGCGATGTGCTCGGCATTGCCGCCGAGCATGATGTCGGTGCCGCGGCCGGCCATATTCGTCGCGACCGTGACAGCACCCTTGCGGCCTGCCATCGCGACGATCGCTGCCTCGCGCTCATGGTTCTTGGCGTTGAGCACCTCGTGGCGCACGCCCTGCTTGGCCAGCTGCTTGGAGAGGTACTCGCTCTTCTCCACGCTCGTCGTGCCGATGAGCACCGGCTGGCCGTCTTCGTGTCGTTCGACGATGTCGTCGACGACTGCGTTGAACTTCGCTTCGACGGTCTTGTAGACGAGGTCCGGCTGGTCGACGCGCTGCATCGGCCGGTTCGTCGGGATCGGCACGACACCGAGCTTGTAGGTCGACATGAACTCCGCCGCCTCGGTCTCGGCGGTGCCGGTCATGCCCGAGAGCTTGTCGTAGAGGCGGAAGTAGTTCTGCAGCGTGATCGTCGCCAGAGTCTGGTTCTCCGGCTTGACGTCGACGTTCTCCTTGGCTTCGATCGCCTGGTGCAGGCCCTCGTTGTAGCGGCGTCCGCGCAGGATGCGGCCGGTGTGCTCATCGACGATGAGGACCTCACCGTCGAGGATGACATAGTCCTTATCCCGCTTGAACAGCTCCTTAGCGCGGATCGCGTTGTTGAGGAAGCTGATGAGCGGGGTGTTGTCGGGATCGTAGAGATTGCGGATGCCGAGGTAGTTCTCGACCTTCTCGATGCCGGATTCGAGGATGCCCACGGTGCGCTTCTTCTCGTCGACCTCGTAGTCGCGTTCAGCCTTGAGCCGCTTGACGACGGTGGCGAACTCGCCGTACCAGCGGTCGGCATCGCCTTCGGCCGGACCGGAGATGATGAGCGGGGTCCGGGCCTCATCGATGAGGATCGAGTCGACCTCATCGACGATGACGAAGTTGTGGCCGCGCTGGACCATCTCATCAGCTGTCCAGGCCATATTGTCGCGCAGGTAGTCGAAGCCGAACTCGTTGTTCGTGCCGTAGGTGATGTCAGCGGCGTACTGCTTGCGGCGAGCGCTGTTGGGCATCTGCGCCATGATGCAGCCGGTCTCCATGCCGAGGAACCGGTACACGCGGCCCATGAGCTCGGACTGGTAGCTGGCGAGGTAGTCGTTGACGGTGACGACGTGCACGCCCTTGCCGGTGAGCGCATTGAGGTAGGCCGGTGCGGTGGCGACGAGCGTCTTGCCCTCACCGGTCTTCATCTCCGCGATATTGCCCAGGTGCAGGGCACCGCCGCCCATGAGCTGGACGTCGAAGTGGCGCATTCCCAGGGTGCGCACGGAGGCTTCGCGCACGGCGGCGAAGGCCTCCGGCAGCAGGGAGTCGAGGCTGGCGCCGTCAGCGAAGCGCTCCTTGAAGCGATCAGTCTCCTCCCGGATCTCGGCGTCGGTCATCTCGTTGAACTCGTCTTCGAGATTGTTGATCGCCGTGACGTAGTTGCGCAGCTTCTTCAGCGTCCGGCCTTCGCCGGTGCGCAGCAGCTTTTCCAGGAAATTGGCCACGATTCTCCTTGTCACCCACGTGCGGGGCCGCGGGTGTCGATCTAGCTTCTGACTGTCGTCCGTCCATTAGCTTAGCGCTTGCTGGCTGAGCGCGGCCGCAATCCGCGACCGAATCCTGTTCGCATACCGCCGAACGCCGGCCCGCCCAGGTCATCCGGCGCCCAGCTGCACGCACTCCAATCCCAGCCAGCGACGCATGTCCTCCAGCTCCGCCTCCAGCGCCTGCCAGCAGTCGGCCAGCGCACCGGCGTCCAGGCCCGGCTCCCAGTGCACCGCGTGCACGGTGAGCACCCCGCGGGCCCGCTCGGCTGCCAGATCGACGCGGCCCACGAGCCGGTCACCGCACAGGAACGGCAGCACATAGTAGCCGTAGACCCGCTTGTGGGCTGGGGTGTAGATCTCGATGCGGTAGTCGAAGCCGAACAGCCAGCTGATGCGCTGCCGGTTGAAGACGAGCGGATCGAACGGCGCCAGCAGCGCACGCGCCTCCACCCGCCTCGGGACCGGAGCCTCATGCCACCGGTAGGCGCGCTGGCCGGCGACGTCGACCTCGACGAGCTCGCCGGTCTCGACGAGGACCGCCACTGCCTCGGCGGTGGCCGCACGCGGGCTGCGGTAGTAGTCAGCGAAGCAGTCGAGCCGGCCGATGCCCAGTGCGCGGGCGGCTGTGCGGATCGGGGTGAGCAGCTCATCGCTGATGCCGGTGATGCCGCGCGGGATCCGCCCGGTGTCCGGATCGGCGCCGAGGTGTGGGTCGCCTGCCGGGCCGAAGCGCAACGGCGGGCGCACGAGCCGGGCATCGACGGCGGCCGGCAGCGCATAGATCCGTTCGAAGTGCTGATTGCGGCCGGCCGCAGAGATCCGGCCGGCCCTGAAGAGCGCCTCGGCGGCGCGTTTGACGTGACTGTGGTTCCAGCCCCAGTGGTCTTTGGGCTGTTCGGGGATGGCGTGGTCGACGCGCTCGGCCAGCTGCCGGGCGGTCGCCGGGCCTGCCTGCAGTGCGGCCTCGACATCGCTCATGAGCTGGCGGAAGGCCGCGCCGGTCTGCCGGTGGCGCTGGCCGTAGTCGTGGCGGAACCATTCGGCGCGCTGGCGGTGCCAGCTGTTGACGATCTCGACCGGGGCGTAGGCGGCCTCGTGGCTCCAGTATTCGACGCCCATCCGCGGAGCGGAGTTGAACAGCGCATCGAGCCGCGCGGTGTCATAGGGGCCCAGCCGCGAGAAGAACGGCAGATAGTGGGCGCGGGCGACCCGGGCGACGGAGTCGATCTGCACGACGCCGAGGCGTTCGAAGGTGCGGCGCAGATGCCCGGCGTTGACGGCCGCCGGACGGGGCCGGGAGAAGCCGGAAGCGGCCAGCGCACAGCGTCTGGCCGCTTCCAAGCTGAGCTTCGGCACCGTCATCGGGTGCTGCTCAGGTTGTGCGTCGTCACTCTGCGCTGGCCGGTTCTTCGTCCTGCGCCTGCTCCTGGACGGAGTCGTTGAGCGACTCATCGAGGGAGATGATGCCGTAGCTCCAGCCGCGGCGGCGGTAGACGACCGAGGGCTTGGAGGTCTCCTCGTCGATGAAGATGTAGAAGTCGTGGCCGACCATCTCCATACGGTTGAGGGCCTCTTCGATGCCGATCGGGTTGGCCGGGAAGTTCTTCTCACGCAGCACCACCGGCGAATCGCCCTCGGACTTGATGCGTCCATTGGTGTTGTCGGTGCTCGGCTGCTCCTGCTCCGGGGCCTCGGCCGGCTCGTCGGCGGTGTCGGGCACGAGCGGTTCGATGACCTCGAGCTCAGCAAGCGCCTCAGCGGTCGAGGCCTTGCGGTGGCCGCCCTTGCGCGAGACCTTGCGGCGGTCGCGGGCCCGGCGCAGACGCTCGAGCAGCTTCGCCCAGGCGAGGTCGAGGGCTGCATAGCGGTCCGAGGCGTGAGCCTCAGCGCGCAGCACCGGCCCCTTGGCGATGACGGTGATCTCGACCCGCTCGGCGGTGTCGGGCTGACGGGTGTTCGGGTCGTGGGTGGCGACGACCTCGGTGCGCAGAGCGCGGGGAGCAAGCTGTTCGACCTTGGAGACCTTGTCCTCGATATGTGACCGGAAGCTGTCGGAGATGGTCGTGTGGCGGCCTGTGACGACGATGTCCATGGTGACGTCCTTTACATGTCGGGGAAACGGATCGCTCCGTACCCATCCGTTCGGATGAGATTACCTTCCATTAAATAACATTTTGCTTTTCGGCACGACTGTCCGGCGCGAGCGCGATCACCGCAGTTCCGGATGGCAGGATGCCGCCGCTGCGCAGCGCCCGCGCGGACTCCGCCAGGGTCGCGCCGGTGGTGCAGATATCGTCGATGAGCAGCGTGTGGGCACGGCTGAGCGCCTGCCGGGCCCGAGGTGTCAGCCGGGTGTCGAGAGCATGCGTGCCGCGCACATTCCGCCGCCGACTATGGGCGCCGAAGCCCACCTGGTCGCGGTGGCGGCGCACCGTCAGCAGCTCGGTGCAGTGCAGCTGCAGCCCCTCGCCGGCGAGCACCGCGATTGCCTCCTCGCACAGCTGTGCGACGTGGTTGCCGTCGCGTGCCCGCCGCGCACGGCCGGTCGCCGGCACGGGCACGAGCAGGATCGGCCGGCGAGCGTCGAGCTCAGGAATCTCCTGCAGGCAGGCGGTGATCGCCCGCGCCAGCTGCAGCCCCAGCAGCTGCCCGAGGTCCCGGCGCCCGGATTCCTTGAAGGCCACGAGCGCTTTGCGCAGCACCCCGGTGTAGGTGCCGGCAGCGACGACGGTGGCAGTGCCATAGCGCGGCTGTGCGGCGACGACCTCGGTTGCCATACCCGGCAGACAGCGCCCGCAGACGGACACCGTATCGGCACCGCAGCCCACACAGCTGCGCGGCACGACCAGCTCACTCAGCTCATCGGCCAGGGCGCGCACCCGCGCCGTCTGTGCCGCCAGAGTCGTGGCCGCGGTCGCCGGTGCCGGCGGCGGCCGGCGCAGCGGTTCCCGCGCCCGAGGTGTCCGCGCCCTCCCCGGCTGCGCCCGAGGTGTCCGCGCCCTCCCCGGCCGCGCCCGAGGTGTCCGCGCCCTCCCCGGCTGCGCTCGAGGTGTCTGTGCCCTCCCAGTCTGCATCCTCCCAGCGTGGCCGGCGCTTCGGGAGCGGACAAGACTCAGGAAGCGATTGTGACCTCACGTCGCAAAACACACCGGGCCATCCACAACCGCCGGCGCGCGGGCGTCCCACATCGTGCGGGCGGCCGGCTCACCCGGGGGCGGACGGGTCGTAGGTCTTCGCGTCGACGAGCTTCTGCCAGGAGCCGGCGCCGTAGCTGTAGATCTCGCCGTCAGCCGTGCCGATGCGCACCGAACGGGTCTCCTCACCGGAGGTGATCTGGGTGCCGCCGTCGATCGAGCCGAGCGATGTCGCAGGCCCGGGCACACGCAGCGCATAGGGCTCCGGCTCGCCGCTGCCGTCGCGGGCGAGCATGACGAGGGAGTCGTAGCCGGACCATGAGGCGTCGATGATCGTGTCGAAGCTCGTCGCCACCTCCAGCGGCGTCGACGTCGACGAACTCGTGGGCGCACGCTGCGGATCCCGGGAGATGCCGACGATCTCCAGCCGGTTGACATCGTCCTTGTCGGTGCTCAGCACCGCCAGCCGGGTGCCGTCGGGCGACACTGCGATGCTCGTGACCGTCCGGCCCTTGAGGAACGGCACCGACACCTCGGTCAGCTCACCATTGCGGCTGATCGCCTGGATGGTGCCGTCGGACGCCTCCTCCGCCGCCCACAGCCAGCCTTCGGTGTCGAAGCTGAGGCTGGCGTACTTCTCGCCGCGCAGTACCTCATTGTCCTCCAGCTCATCGGCGAAGAGCCGCCGCACCGCCTTCGCATCGTCAGCGAGATAGGCGTACATCGACTCGTCGATGGCGATCGCCGGCCGGCTCGCACCGTCAGCGAGCTCCGGGGCATTGGCGATCGGCTCGATCGTCGAACCGAGGATCCGCACGAGCCTGCCCTCGGAGATCGCGATCGGGCTGCCGCTGATGTTCAGGCTCGTGGGCACATCCGGCAGGGAGCCGTAGTCGAGCTCCCCGCTCGCGCCGGAGACCTGCGCCGAGGTGATCGAACCGACCTCCTTGAGCGTCGTCTCGATCTGCGCAGCGATGCGCCCGTTCGTGCGCTCATCCAGGCCCGAGTCGGTCGAGGACAGTTCGACGCGGGCAACCCCATCGGAGACGGCCACCGAACGGGGGTCGAGCTGCGTGCCGTCCGGAATCGCGGACACCACCGCGCCGGTGAGGTACTCGGCCGGCCCGCCGAGCAGCTCGGTCATGATCTCAGTCGCCGTCGCCGGGGAGCGGATGAACCAGCGGGTGTCGGGCACGAGCATCTCGTAGCCCGGCGCATAGAAGTACAGCGGATAGGGCTGGAACAGGGTGGAGAAGTTCACCGCGGTGAGCACCATGCCCGACGGCGCCTGGGAGATCCGCCATTCGCCGTTGACCTGGCGCAGCGAGAACTCCATATCGATCTGGGTGCCGCGGCTGGCCGCCCGGTAGACGCGGCGGTCATCGAGCTGCCCGCCGACCGGGATCGTCAGCGACACCGACTGCGAATCGGTGGTGACCTCGCTGGTGACGGATTCGAGGGTGCGGCCCGGCTGCAGCACGGTGACCGAGGACAGCGGGTTCCACTCCCCTGCGAAGCTGTCGGTCAGATAGGAGCGGGCGACTTCGAAGTTGTTGCTGTAGCCGGCCCCGGCCGCGAGGAAGCCGCGGACGATCTCATTCGGGCTCTGTCCCGGCTCTGGGCCGTCCGGGTCGATGCGCGACTGCACATGCTGGTCCTCACCGCTGACATCGCGGTGGCCGACTGAGCCGTCTTTGGGGATCGAAGCGCAGCCGGACAGGAGCAGCGCTGCCGCAGCGAGCGCTGCACATGCGCGACGGAAGCTCATCGCGATCCTCCTGCCTCATCATCGGAGTCGTCCTCGTCTGCCACATCCTTGGTCGCCACGACGATCGGGATGCTGCCGGTCTGGATCCGCAGCGAACCGTCCGAGGTGGCCGGACCGGCCACGAGCACGGTGCCCGAGACCCTGGCATCAGCCGGCGGCAGCGGCAGCGGCGAGGTGGTGATGGCCTGGCCGGCCCGCCTCGGGATCGTCAGCCGGAAGCACGAGCCCTCGCCCTCCCGGCCCCAGGCCTGCAGCCAGCCGCCGTGCAGATGGGCGTCCTCCAGGGAGATCGCCAGCCCCAGGCCGGACCCGCCCAGGGCGCGGCGGCGGGAAGGATCGGCGCGCCAGAACCGGTCGAACACGTGCTCGATCTGCTCTTCGCTCATGCCAACGCCGTGGTCGCGCACGCTCACGGCCACCGCCTCGGCGTTGGCGGCGACGAAGACGTCGATGGGCCGCCGCTCGCCGTGCTCGATCGCGTTGACGAGCAGATTGCGCACCACACGGTTGACCCGCACCCGGTCGATCTCGGCCATCGCCGGAGCGGACGGCGCATGCAGGGTGATCGGGGTGTCGGCGTGGTCGGCGACCATCGTGAGCGTGTCGATGACCCCGGTGACCACCTGGCACACATCGGCCGGCTTCGTCGCCAGCTGCGCGGCACCGGCGTCGTGGCGGGAGATCTCCAGCAGATCGTTGAGCAGCACCTCGAAGCGCTCGACCTGCGATTTCAGCAGCTCGGCTACCCGCCGGTGGGACTCATCGAGCTCATCGCGGGTCTCGTAGATCATGTCCGAGGCCATCTGGATCGTCGTGAGCGGGGTGCGCAGCTCGTGGGAGACATCGGAGACGAACTGGCGCTGCAGCACCGTCAGCCGCTCCATCCGGGTGATCTGGTCCTGCAGGGTATCGGCCATATCGTTGAAGCTCTGCGCCAGGGTGGCGATTTCGTCGCTGCCGGCCACCGGCATGCGCTGGTCGAGGTCGCCGTCGGAGAGCTTGCGGGCCACCTCGGAGCCGGTCCGCACCGGCACGACGACGAGCCGGGTGACGGTCCAGGCGACGGCGCCGACGAGGACGACGAGGACGAGCGCGGCGACCATGAGCACACGCTGGACGAAGTCGAGGGTGTTCTGCTCCTCCTGCAAATCGGCCACCACATAGAGGTCGAACTGGCCGGCAGCAGGCACCGTCACCTGCTGGGCGAGGATGAGGCCCGGGGAACCTCCCCCGGGCAGCTCGACGGACTGGTAGAGCTGCTCATAGGCCTCCGACTGGGCCACCGCATTGCGGAAGGCCGGCGGCATCGCCGAGGGGGCGAGCACCTCGGCGCCGCCGACGACCGCGGTGGTCGGCTGCACCTGGGAGGAGCGCTCACGCGGTTCGAGGGCGATCGAGCGCAGCGGCGTCGGCGAACGGGAGATCATGCCGCGCAACTGCACGTTCAGGCTCTCGGACAGGGCGCTGTCGTCTTCGCCGGGTGAGACCGATTCGAGTTCGCTGACATAGCCCGACATCTGCGTCGAGACCGAGGACAGCTTCGATTCGAACAGGCCGCGGGAGATCTGTTGGGCCATGAAGCTGCCGACCCCGTAGATCGCGATGATGGTGAGCAGGATCGTGAGCACCACGATCCGCAGCTGCAGCGACCGGGTGAACGCCCCCGCGATGAAGCGGTAGACCCGCATGAGCCCGCCCCAGGCACCGCGGCCCAGTCGCACGGCCGATGCGGACAGCCTCACGAAGCCTGGCCCGCCCGGTATCCGACGCCGCGGATGGTGACGACGATGTCGGGCTTCTCAGGGTCCTTCTCGATCTTCGAGCGCAGGCGCTGGACGTGGACGTTGACGAGCCGGGTGTCGGCTGCGTGGCGGTAGCCCCACACCTCCTCCAGCAGGGTCTCGCGCGAGAACACCTGCCAGGGCTTGCGGGCGAGCGCGACGAGCAGATCGAACTCCAGCGGGGTGAGCGACACCGGCTTGCCGGCCTTCGTCACCGCATGGCCGGCGACATCGATGGAGACATCGCCGACGGTCAGCACCTCTGGTGCGCTCGGCTCCGACATCCGCAGGCGAGCGCGCACGCGGGCGACCAGCTCCTTGGGCTTGAACGGCTTGGGGACGTAGTCATCGGCACCGGATTCGAGGCCGAGGACCACATCGACGGTGTCGGATTTGGCCGTCAGCATGATGATCGGCACCCCGGACTCCTCGCGGATCTCGCGGCACACCTCGAGCCCGTCCTTGCCCGGCAGCATGAGGTCGAGCAGGATGAGGTCGGGATGGACGCTGTGGAAGGTTTCCAGCGCACCATCGCCGGTGGCGCAGAAGTGCGGGTCGAAGCCCTCGCTCTTGAGCACAATGCCGATCATCTCCGCCAGTGCAGTGTCGTCGTCGATTACCAGGATCCGTGCGTTCATAGTCACATTGTCGCTTATGCGGCTGAGAACTTCGCATAAGGGGTCGCCGGTGTCGGCAGGTTCACAGCCGGGGCGGTGCCTGGGCGGGGCGCATGACCGGGCGCACCGCCGCACATGAGCAGGCGCGCATGCAGCCGGCACTGCGGTTCGTATGCCTACAATGGGGCGTCATGCCGATCGCCCACACAGGAGGTGCCGTTGCTCGTCACCGACCGCGCTGCCTGGGATGCCCAGACAGACTGGACGACCGGCCGGTGGCGTCCGCGCCCGGCAGCCCGCGTCCGCGCGATCTGGCAGCCGGCCCCGCAGCCGGGTGAGCTGCCGAAGCGGCCGCTGCGGCTCGCGGAAATCCTCGACTCCGGTTTCCGCCTGCTGCGCTACAGCCCCGGGGTGTCCGTCGGCGCGGCGATGATCACCCTCACCCTGCTGCTCTTGGCGTTCGGCGCCCTCGTCGCCGGCATCGGCTGGCTGACCTTCGGCTACCTCTTCAGCATCTCCGACAGCCCCGATGCCGCCGGCGGCCTGACCTTCCTCATGCAGCTCGGCGCTTCGATCATCGCCTTCCTGTCCCTGTGCTTCCTGCACTTCCTCTCCGGGATGCTCGCCGTCCCCGCCTACCACGCCTTCTTCTCCCGCGTCGGCGCACAGCCGCGCGATTCCCGCGGCCGCAAGACGACGACCCTGCGCGCCACCTGGCAGCAGCTCGCCGGCCGGCGCCGCCGCCTCATCGGCGCGACTGCGCTGCTCGGCACCGCCCACCTCGTCGCCCTCCTGGTGCTCGTCATGCCCGGTGTGCTCATCGCGCTCTTCGCCGGGCTGGCGGTCGTCGGCTCGGTGCTGGCGGTGATCGGAGTGCTGCTGTGGTTCGTCTTCACCGTGTTCTTCATGGTGCGCACCGCATTCGTCGGCTGCGCGATCACCGCCGAGGGGCTGACCATCCGGCAGGCCTTCGCCCGCTCCTGGGAGCTCACCGGCCGCCGCTTCTGGGCCACCGCCGGCACGCTGCTGCTCACCTATGTGCTGTCCTCGCAGCTCATCAGCATCATCATCTCCCCGGTCATGATCGTCTTCTTCATCGTCGTTCTCGTCGTCGCGCTCACCATCGGCTCCGGTGATGAGTACGAGCAGTTCGCCTACATCGCCTTCGCCGTCCTGACGATCCTCGGTGTGTCGCTGACCTCGGCGGCCACGGCTGTGTTCTACGCATACATGTCCGGCGTCATCACCGGCCTGTACTTCGACCGCCGCATGCGGTTCGACGGCTACGACCTGGTCCTGCTGCGTGAAGCAGAGGAGCGCGGCGCCGCCGAGGCGGGGGCCGCCTCTGGTGCACAGCCCGCTCCCGAGGCGGGGGCCGCCGACGGAGATCGGAGTGCCGCTGCATGAGCGCGCCTCCCCTCACCCCTGACCGCGACGAGGCCCGCCGGTGGGCTGAACGCGAGCTCTCCGATCCGCAGTACCGCGATGCCGATCTCTCCCCGCTGGAGAAGATCGGCCGCGCCATCAACCGTCTCACCGACTCGATCTTCGAGCGGCTCGGCGAGATCGACTCTCCGTGGATGCTGCTCATCGTCGGCGCGCTCATCGCGCTCATCGTCGGGCTCATCATCTGGCGGGTCCGCCGCGGCACCAGCGGCGGCGTCGATCTGGCCGCCTTCGACCCGGCCCGGCGCCGCACCACCGTCGACCCGCAGGCCTTCTGGGACGCCGCCTATGCCGCTGCCGACCGGCGCGAGTACACCCTGGCGGTGCAGAACGGCGTGCGCGGCATCTTCGCGCGGCTTGTGCGCGCTGAGATCATCGAGATGACGGCCGCCTCCACCGCCTCAGAGCTGGCTCACGCCGCCGGTTCTGCCTGCCCGCCGGTCGCCGCCGATGCCCTGGCAGCCGGCACCCTATTCGACTCGGTGACCTTCGGCGAAGCGCATGCGACCGAGGCGGACTGGACCGAGCTGCTCGCCCGCGCCGAGCGCATCGCCGCCGGCAGCGCGCACGCCGGCAGTCGGGACGCCGGACGCAGCACCCAGCCCGCCGGCGCAGCCGGCAGTGGGGCCGGGAACCCGGCCGGCACATCGGGTCCGGCGGCAGGAGAGCAGCTCACCGCCTCGGGCGCGGGAGCTGCCGGAAGCGCAGCCGGCGCCTCGGGCGCGGGACCTGCCGGAAGCGCAGCCGGCGCCTCGGGAACGGAGGTGAGCCGATGAGCACGCAGCTCGATCTCGCTGTGCGCGGCACCACCTCGCACAGCGGCGCGGGCCGGGCCGAGAAGTTCGTCAGCGGTTCGCGGGCGGCGCTGCTGTGGATCATCGCCGTGGCCGTCATCCTCATCGCGGCGATCGGTGCGTTCTTCGTCTCGATCGTCAATGAGGAGACCGACGATCTGCATCCGGAATCGGTGCAGCCACGGGGCACGAAGGCGCTCATGGAGATGCTGCGCGATCACGGCGTCGACGTCACCGTCACCGAATCCCGCAGCGAAGCGCTCGCGGCAGCAGCCGAACCGGACACCACGGTGCTGCTGGCCGACACCGAGACCCTCTCGTTCACCGGCACGCCCGAGGAGCTGACCGCGGCGGTCGAATCCAGCGGCAACTCCCTCGTGCTTGTCGATCCCTTGTACACGATCGACGACTACACCCCGGCAGTGAGCGTCTCGTCGCACTTCGACAGTGCCTTCGACACCCTCCTGCAGCCGGAGTGCGCGGTGCCCGCCGCCGAGGCGGCCGGACCGGTGCGCGGCACCAACGAGTACTACACCGCTCAGCTCGCCGAGGGATGGTCGTCCGCAGCCTGCTATCCGGGTGAGAACTCGCCGAGCCGGGACGGCGCCTATGTGTATGCGGAGGCTGATGACTGGGATGTCACCGTGCTCGGGTCATCGGCGTGGATGACGAACGCGGAGATCGATGAGGAGGGCCACGCCGCGCTCATGCTGCACACACTGGGCAAGCATGAGAACCTCGTCTACTACCTGCCGCAGTCCGCCGATCAGCCGGGCGCCGGCGGCGAGGAGCCGACGGATCCGGTCTCGCTCATCCCGCCGTGGTTCGGGGTCGCGCTGCTGTGGCTCATTCCAGTGGCTGCCGCGCTGCTGTGGTGGCGGGTGCGTCGCTTCGGTCCGCTCGCGGTCGAGCGGCTGCCGGTGGTCGTGCCGCCGGTAGAGACGGTGCACGGTCGCGCTGCGCTCATGCAGCGCGCCGGGGCGCGGCGGGAGTCACTGCACTCGCTGCGCACAGGTTCGCTGCTGCGCATCGCCCGTCTGCTCGCGCGGCCGGCGCATGAGCGGCCCGAGCAGCTGTGCGATGCGATCGCTGCCCACACCGGCCGCGACCCGGCGGAAGTCCGCTATGCCTATCTTGATGCCGTGCCGGGCAATGACCGGCAGCTGTCCGAACTTGCTGTACTCATCACCACGATCGAAAGCGAGGTCTCCCCGACATGACCGACACTCCCCACACACCGCAGCAGCCGGGTCAGGCCGGTGCCGGTCAGCCCGGCGGACCCACATACGGACAGCAGCCTCAGGTGCCGGGGCAGCCGGCGGGTGGTCAGGTTCCGGGGCAGCCCGCCTCGGGTACGGGCCAGCCTGAGGGCCAGGTGCCGGGGCCGCCTCCGGTGCCGCCGCAGCACGCACCCCAGCCTGCGCACGGCCAGGTGCCAGGTCAGGGCCAGGAGCCGCCCGCCTCGGGAACGGGGCAGCCGCAGCCGCAGGGACTGCACGAACGCCTCGCCGCCGAGCACCAGCTGAGCGACCGCGACCATGAGCTGCGCGAGCGGTTCCTCAAGGTGCGCGCCGAGGTCGGCAAGGCGGTCGTCGGGCAGCATGAGGCCGTCGACGGCATCCTGCTCGCGCTCCTGTGCCACGGCCACGTCCTCCTCGAAGGTGTGCCGGGCGTGGCGAAGACGCTGCTCGTGCGCGCGCTGGCGCAGGCGCTCGAACTCGACTCGACCCGCGTGCAGTTCACCCCCGACCTCATGCCCGGCGATGTCACCGGTTCGATGATCTACGACACCCGGTCGGGAGGCTTCGAATTCCGCGAAGGTCCGGTCTTCACCAATCTGCTCATCGCCGATGAGATCAACCGCACCCCACCGAAGACGCAGTCGGCGCTGCTGGAGGCGATGGAGGAGCGTCAGGTCTCGGTCGACGGCAAGACGCGCACGCTGCCGCAGCCGTTCCTCGTCGCTGCCACCCAGAACCCGATCGAGCACGACGGCACCTATCCGCTGCCCGAGGCGCAGCTCGACCGCTTCCTCTTCAAGCTCATCCTCACGCTGCCCGAGCGCGAGACCGAGCTCGAGATCCTCACCCGCCATGCGCGCGGCTTCGACGGCCGTCGGCTGGCCGATGCCGGAATCGAACGCGTCGCCGACGCCGCGACGATCCTCGAAGCCGGTGAGCGGGTCGGCGAGATCTACGTCGATCCCGAGGTGCTCGGCTACATCGTCGACCTCGTCCAGGCAACCCGCAGCGCCCCGTCCTTCGCCATGGGCATCTCACCCCGAGGCGGCACGCGCCTGCTTGCCGCCGCCCAGGCTCAGGCCTGGCTGTCCGGCCGCGGATTCGTCACCCCGGATGACGTCAAGACGCTCATCTCCCCGGCCTTCCGCCACCGCGTCATGCTGCGCCCGGAGGCGCAGATGGACGGCATCACCGTCGACCAGGTGCTCACCTCGATCATCGACACCACCCGCGTGCCGCGATGATCGTCACCTGGCGATTCGTCGTCTTCGTCGCGCTTGCGGCGATCCCGGTCATGCTCGTCCCGAGCTGGACCGCGACGGGCCTGGCGCTCGGCGGGGTCGTGCTCGTGGCGTTCATCGACTGGTTGCTGACCGCCTCACCAGGCACGATCGAACTGCAGCGGACACCGGGCCGCCGCGTGCGCCTGGGCCACGAGACCGACTGCACGCTCACGGTCATCAACGCCGGCAAGCGCACCTCGCGGCTGCACATCCGCGATGCCTGGCCGCCCTCGGCTGGGGCGCGGGACAACCGGCTGCGGGTGCGGCTGACTGCCGGTCAGCAGCATGAGCACGTCACCAGCCTCGTACCCACTCGCCGAGGTGAGCTGCCCGCTGATCTGGTGACCGTCCGGGTGGCTTCGCCGCTGGGTCTGTGCCTGCGCCAGCAGGCTGTCGAGGTGCCGGCGGCGATCCGCATCATGCCGCCCTTCGTCTCCCGCAAGCACCTGCCCTCGAAGCTCGCCCGCCTGCGCGAGCTCGACGGCCGCACCCTGCTCATGACCCGAGGTATGGGCACCGAATTCGATTCGCTGCGCGAGTACGTCCGCGGTGACGATGTCCGGTCGATCGACTGGCGCGCGACTGCCCGGGCGCAGCATCTGATGGTCAAGACGTGGCGGCCCGAACGCGACCGCCGGGTCGTCATCGTGCTCGACTCCTCGCGGCTGGCGGCGCGCCGGATGGGCGACGGCACCGCATTCGACGCCGCGATGGAGGCGGCGATGCTCCTGGGTGCATTGGCGGCCGGCGGTGGTGACCGCGTCGACATCCTCGTCGCCGATGCGCGGGTGCGCAAGCACATCGGGCCGATCACCGGCACCGACCCGCTGGGCATCATGACGAACGACCTAGCCGATGTGTTCCCTGAGCTCATCGATGCTGACTGGAATGAGATCGTCACTCAGACGCTGCGGCTGAGCACGCAGCGGGCCTTCGTCGTGTTCCTCACCGCGCTCGATGAGAGCACCATCTCCCAGGACATGCTGCCGGCGCTGCCCGTGCTGCGCGCCCACCACCGGCTGGCGATCGCCTCCGTCGCCGACCCGGATCTAGCCGATCTCGCCTCGCAGGTATACTCCCCCGCCCAGGTGTACCGGGCCGCGGCGGCCGAACACGAGCTGCTCACCTCCCGCTCGCTGGGCCATGCGCTCAGCGATGCCGGAATCCACACCGTCCACGCAGAGCCGGAGGAGCTCGCTCCGCAGCTGGCCGATCTCTACATCTCGCTCAAGGCCAGCGGCAGGCTCTGAGGTGGGGTCGGGCGTCGGGGAGGATGACAGGTGAAGCCGACCGGCGCCTCGGGCGCGGGGCGGTGCCAAGGGCGGCTGGCAGGTGAAGCCGGCTGGTGCCTCGGGAACAGGGCTAACGGTCGGTGGCGACGATCTCGTAGCCGGCCTTCTCCGATGAGACGTCGGCGCTGAGACCGGCCTTGAGCGCCGGGCGGCCAAAATAGATCGCGTAGGCGAAGATGCTGGCGGTCAGCAGGATTCCCATGCCCATGCGGATGACGTTGGGCAGCTCGGACGGGGTGATGAAGCCCTCGATGAGGCCGGACAGGAACAGGTAGATGATGAGGCCCAGGCCCACTGTGATCGTCGAGCGGGCTTCGCGGGCCAGGCGGGTGCGGCGCAGCTCGGGACCGGGGATGACCCAGGCGACGCAGATGCGCAGTCCGGCAGCGGCGGCGATGAGGATGCCCGTGATCTCCGGGATGCCGTGCGGCAGGATGTAATAGAAGAAGTCCCCGCCCTTATCGAACTCGAACATGATCGCGCCCGAGATGCCGACGTTCATGGCATTGGCGAGCAGCCCGTAGATAACATAGATGCCGGTGATGCCGAGGGCCACCCACTGCAGCGCGATCCAGGCGTTGTTCGTCCACACGCCGACGGCGAAGACCTCATGGCGATTCTCGAAGTAGTACTCCTTGAAGTCGCGTTCGGCCAGCTGGCGGCGCATCTCCTCATCAGCGAGGGCCGGCAGGACGCCGGGGGTGTTATAGGCCCACACCGTCGTGAGCACCGAGATGCCGACGAAGAACACGAACGTGAAGACGAAGAACCACCGCAGACGGTACAGCGCCGCCGGCAGCGAGATCGTGAAGAAACGCGACAGCGCACCGCCAGCACCGGTCGGCACGCTGGTGAGCTGGGTGCGCGAGCGGTGCACGATGTTCGACAGGCGCACCGAGAGCTCGGAGTCGGGCGCGACGGTCTGGATGCGCGAAAGGTCCTTGGACGCGGCCCGATAGAGCCGCAGGAACTCCTCGGACTCACTGGGGCTGAGGGTGTTCTTCTTCGCCAGACGCGACAGACGTTCCCATTCGTCTGCATGCCGTTCGGCGACGAGTGCGGGATCCATAGGCATCCAGCATAACCGGATTCGAGGGGCCGGGACTGGGGTGCGGGGTCAGGACTGGGGTGCGGGACCGAGGCGGGGTGGCGTGGGTTGCCGGGAGGGGCGCCGGATCCGAGGTGGGGGCGCCGGATCCGAGGCGGGGGCGCCGGATCCGAGGTGGGGGCGCCGGATCCGAGGTGGGGGTAGCGGTGTCTGGAGAAGGCCGCGGCTGTGTTCGGCTGCCGTGGTGCGGGCGGAGCGGGCGGCTGCCTTCGGCTGCCGCCGCAGCTCGGCTCGCTGCTGGCTCGGTCGTCGGGTGGGTTGTCTGTGCCTCGTGGGAGGGTGGAGTCAGAGCTGAAACCCGGTGCTGCGGGAGCGGTGCCGACGGCGTCGCGGAAGCCGCGTCGACGGTATCGCGGAGGCGTTGATGCTCCTATAGGTTGTCAAGCGATTTGGAGGAGATATCGGCGGTATTCGTGGGTGAAGTCGTCGTCTCGGGATTTGCCTCGTTCGATGTTTGAGACCTTTGC